>NZ_JBQJIK010000151.1:0-6986 GCF_052078665.1 Inquilinus sp. CA228
AAACCGCGCCGCCGAGACCCTCCGCCACGCGCACCGCCTCCTCCGGCGTGTACGCCACCCCGCCGCGCGGCACCGGAACGCCATAGCGCCCCAGCAGCCCCTTCGCCTGATATTCGTGGATGTTCATTCCCTGCCCTTCCGCTCGGCCGGCCCCATCCACCGACGGGGCCGGCCTCCGTCCATCAGATCACAGCAGCCCGGCGCCGCGGGCCCAGCGGTACTTGGCGCCCAGCACCGCGACCGGCGTCTCGGTCGAGTACGGGTAGGCGACGATGCCGTGGTCGTAGAGGTATTGCGACGCCTCCTCGACCTCGACGTCGCCGGCCAGCGAGGCGACGATCGGCTTGTTGATGCCCTTGGCCCGCATCTCGTCCACCACCTCGGTGATCACCTTCGCGAACACCATCGGCGGCGTGATGATGGTGTGCCAGTAGCCGAGGATCAGCGCGTGGATGCGGTCGTCCTCCAGCCCCAGCTTCACCGTGTTGCGGTAGGTGGTCGGCGGCTCACCCCCGGTGATGTCGACCGGGTTGCCGGCGGCGCCGAAGGGCGGAATGAACTTGCGGAACGCGGTGTCGAGATCCGCCGGCATCGCCATCAGCTGCAGGTCGTTGTCGACGCAGGCGTCGGACAAGAGCACGCCCGAGCCGCCGGCGCCGGTGATGATGACGACGTTCTCGCCCTTCGGCGTCGGCAAGACCGGGATGCCGCGGGCGAATTGCAGCAGGTCCTGCAGGCTCTTCGCCCGGATCACGCCGGACTGGCGCAGCACGTCGTCATAGACCTTGTCGTTGCCGGCCAGGGCCCCGGTGTGCGAGCTGGCCGCCCGCGCGCCGAGCGAGGTGCGCCCGGCCTTCAGCACCACCACCGGCTTCTTCTTCGACACCACCTTGGCGACGTCGGCGAAGGCGCGGCCGTCCTTCAGGTCCTCGAGATGCATCGCGATCACGTCGGTGGCGTCGTCCTGCTCGAAGAAGGTCAGCAGGTCGTCCTCGTCGATGTCGGACTTGTTGCCGAGGCCGACGATGGCCGAGACGCCCATCTTGGTCGAGCGGCTGAAGCCGATGATCGCCATGCCGATGCCGCCCGACTGGGACGACAAGGCCGCACGGCCCTTGACGTCGAAGGGCGTGCAGAAGGTCGCGCACAGGTTCTTCGGCGTGTAGTAGAAGCCGTAGATGTTCGGGCCCATCAACCGGACGTCGTATTTGCGGCCGATGGCGACGATCTCTTCCTGCGCCGCATGGTCGCCGGTCTCGGCGAAGCCGGACGGGATCAGGATCGCGCCGGAGATCTTCTTCTCGCCGACCTCGATCAGCGCCTGGGGCACGAACTTGGCCGGGATGGCGAAGACGGCGATGTCGATGTTGCCAGGCACATCCTTGACGCTCTTGTAGACCTTCAGCCCCAGGATCTCCTCGGCCTTGGGGTGGATCGGGTAGATCGCGCCCTTGTAGCCGCCGTTGATCAGGTTCTTCATCACCGAATTGCCGATCTTGCCGTCCTCGGCCGAGGCGCCGATCACGGCGACCGCGTCGGGCCGCATGATCCGGTTCATCTTGGCCAGGATGGCCTCGGAGGACGGCCGCGGCCGGGCCTCCTTCGGCTCGAAATCGACGACCACGCGGACATCGGCGGCGATGGCGCCGTCGGTGCGGGCGAAGACCGGGTTGAGGTCGAGCTCGACGATCTCCGGCACCGCATCCACCAGCTGCGAGACCTTGACGATCAGGTCGGACAGCGCCTCGCGGTCGACCGGCGGCGCGCCGCGCACGCCCTTCAGGATCGCCGCCGCCTGGATGCCGTCCAGCATCGACAGCGCCTCGGTGCGGTCGACCGGGGCGAGGCGGAAGGTGATGTCCTTCAAGACCTCGACCAGCACGCCGCCGAGGCCGAAGGCGACCAGCTTGCCGAAGCTGGGGTCGGTGACCGCGCCGACGATCACCTCCTGCCCGCCGACCAGCATCTGCTGGACCTGGACGCCGAGGATCTCGGCCTTCGGGTCGTAGCGGCCGGCGCTCTCGACGATGCGCTTGAAGCCGGCGCGGACGTCGTCGGCATTCTTGACCCCGACCAGCACGCCGCCGGCCTCGGTCTTGTGCAGGATCTGCGGCGACACGATCTTCAGCACCACCGGGAAGCCGATCGCCGCGGCCTGGGCCGCGGCCTCGTCGGCCGTGGTCGCCAGCGCCTCCTTCGGGATCGGGATCTGCCAGGCCTCGCACAGCTCGCGGGCCTCGGGCGCGGTCAGGCTGGTGCGCCCTTCGCGCTTGACGGTTTCGAGAATGCTGCGGGCGGTCGTCCTGGCATCGTCCAGGACGTCAACATGGCCATTCATGGCGGTCCTCGCTCAGCAAAGGATGTCTTGGGGAGGACCGGACCGGCCTGAGGCTGCCCGGCCGTTTGTCGTGATCAGCTCAGATCAGATCGCGCCGGCGGTGCGCATCGCGGCGATGGCGTCGGCGTCGAAGCCGACCGAGGCCAGGATTTCCTCGGTGTGCTCGCCCAGCAGCGGCGAGCGTTCGACCGGCACGTCGCTGGCGGACAGGCGGATCGGCGAGGCGACCTGGACGTAGTTGCCGCGCTCGGGATGCGGCACCTCGACCAGCATGCCGCGGTCATACATCGAGCGGTCCTCGACCAGGTCCTTCATGCTGAGGATCGGGCCGCAGGGCACGTCGATCTCGTTCAGCGCCTTCATCACCTCGATCTTGCTGCGCTGGCTGGTCCAGGCCTGGATGACGCCGAAGCAATCGGGCAGATGGCTCAGCCGCGCCTCCGGCGTGGCATAGGCCGGGTCCTCGATCAGCTCCTCGCGGCCGACCAGGCGCATCAGCGGCGCCCAGCCCTGCGGCTGGATGATGACATAGGCGTAGTCGTTCTCGCCGCCGGGGGCGCAGACCAGCGCCTGGCCCGGCTGGCCGCCGCCCGAGGCGTTGCCGGAGCGCGGCACGGCCTCGCCGAATTCGGTGTTCGGGTATTCGCGCAAGGGGCCGTGGACGAGGCGCTGCTGGTCGCGCATCTTGACCCGCACGAGGTTCAGCACGCAGTCCTGCATCGCCACCTCGACCCGCTGGCCCAGGCCGGTCTGGGTGCGCTGGAACAGCGCGGCGAGCACGCCGGCGACCAGATGCATGCCGGTGCCGCTGTCGCCGATCTGCGCGCCGGTCGCGGTCGGCGGGCCGTCGAGCCAGCCGGTCGTGCTCATCGATCCGCCCATCGCCTGGGCCACCGTCTCATAGGCCTTGCAGTCGACATAGGGGCCGGGGCCGAAGCCCTTGACCGAGGCGTAGATCACCCGCGGGTTGATCTTCTGGATCTTGTCCCAGGGGAAACCCTGACGGTCGAGCACGCCGGGGCCGAAATTCTCGACCAGCACGTCGGACTGCTCGAGCAGCTTGATGAAGGCCTCCTGGCCCTGCGGCGACTTCATGTTG
Organism: Inquilinus sp. CA228; assembly: GCF_052078665.1. Taxonomy (NCBI): domain Bacteria; kingdom Pseudomonadati; phylum Pseudomonadota; class Alphaproteobacteria; order Rhodospirillales; family Rhodospirillaceae; genus Inquilinus; species Inquilinus sp. CA228. Next base: position 3,438 of record NZ_JBQJIK010000151.1, read on the forward strand.
ATGGTGATGCTGCGCTTGTTGCTGTTCAGCATGGTGAAGTAGAGGCTGTCGACATTCGACTTGTCGCGCAGCTGCGAGCGCGTGATGTCGCCGCGGCCCGGCATCTCCACCTTGATCACATCCGCCCCGAACCACGCCAGGATCTGCGTCGCCGAGGGTCCCGACTGGACGTGAGTCATGTCGAGAACGCGCACCCCATCCAGGGCCTTACCCATGGTCTCTCTCCCGTGTTTGCCGTGCAGGGTGGGCGCGGGCGGCTGTGTAAGCCCGCGCCCGCGGCCGCTTACTTGTACATGGTCTGGTTCATGGTCCCCGGGGCGTAGGCGTCGGGGTCGATCCACACATTGATCAGCGACGGCTTGCCCGATTCCCGCGCCCGCTCCAGCGCCGGGCGGATCTGGCTGGCCTCATGGACCTCCTCGCCGTAGCCGCCGAGCATCTGGGCGAATTTCGAGTACTGGACGTCGCCGAGCTTGTTGCCGACATTGCCCTTCTCCGGCCCGTATTTCTGGATCTGGCCGTAGCGGATCTGGTTCATGTGCGAGTTGTTGCCGACCACGCCGATGAAGGGCAGGTTGAACCGCACCATGGTCTCGAAGTCCCAGCCGGTCAGGCTGAAGGTGCCGTCGCCGAACAGACAGAGCACCTCCTTCTCCGGCTGGGCGATCTTCGACGCCATGGCGAAGGGCACGCCGACGCCGAGGGTGCCGAGCGGGCCGGGATCCATCCAGTGGCCCGGGGTGCGCGGCTTGACCACGCCGCCGGAGAAGGTGACGACGTCGCCGCCGTCGCCGATATAGACGGTGTTGTCGGTCAGGAACTCGTTCAGCTCATAGGCCAGGCGCAGCGGGTGGATCGGCGAGGCGTCGGAGCGCAGCTTGGGCAGCCGCGCCGCCTCCATCTTCGCCTCCTCGACCCGCAGCTCCTCGAGCCAGGGCTCGCGGCCCTTGGCGCCGTTGTCGACCCGGCCGGTGGTGGCCTGGGTGACGGCGGCGAAGATGGCGCCGCAATCGCCGACCAGGCCGAGCGAGACGTCCCGGTTCTTGCCGACGGTGCGGTAGTCGAGGTCGATCTGCACCACCGTGGCGTTGCGGCCGAGGCGCTTGCCGTAGCCCATGCGGAAGTCGAAGGGCGTGCCGACGATGATGATCACGTCGGCGTTGTCGAAGGCGTAGCGCCGGGTCTGCTGGAAGTGGTGCGGGTCGCCCGGCGGCAGCGTGCCGCGGCCGGCGCCGTTCATGAAGGCCGGGATGTTGAGGGTGCGGACGAGGTTGATCGCGTCGTCAGCCGCCCGGCAGGTCCAGACCTGCTGGCCGAGCAGGATGCAGGGCTTCTTGGCATGGACCAGGATGTCGGCCAGCTTCTCGACATCGCGCGGATCGCCGATGCTCTTGGTCGACCAGCGGTAGTGGCCGGGCTTCGGCAGCACCGCCTTCTTCAGCGGCACATGGCCGTCCAGGATGTCGCGGCCGATCTCGAGATAGACCGGGCCGGGGGCGCCGGCGAAGGCCTCGCGGAAGGCCATCGAGCACATGTCGGCGACGCGCTCGGTGGTCACCACATTGGCCGCGAACTTGGTGATCGACTTCATCATGTCGACATGCGGCAGGTCCTGCAGCGACCCCATCTTGTGCTGGTCCAGCGCGCCCTGGCCGCCGATCAGCAGGAACGGGCTCTCGGCGCGGAAGGCGTTGGCGACGCCGGTGATGGCGTCGGTCGTGCCCGGGCCGGCGGTGACCACGGCGCAGCCGGGCTTGCCGGTGACGCGGGCATAGCCGTCGGCGGCATGGGCCGCGACCTGCTCGTGCCGGACGTCGATGATGCGGATGCCCTCGTCCAGGCAGCCGTCATAGATGTCGATGATGTGGCCGCCGCAGAGGGTGAAGATGGTGTCGATGCCCTCGGCCTTGAGCGCCTTGGCCACGAGGTGACCGCCGGAGATGACCTCCTCTGTCGCGGCCGCTTCCTTCACTGTCGTATCGGGCATGATCGCTTCCTCCTCACCTCTTGCTCGGGATGCACGGCACCGCGTGGCGCCGAGCGGTCATTCGAAGCCGGTCCCGTGCCGCTCGACCGACCGCGACAGGTCGAGGGCATGGTTGCGGACCAGCGTCTCGGCGAGATCCCCGTCGCGCCGCGCCAGGGCCTCGACGATGGCGGCGTGGTCCGCCACCGATCGCTCGGCCCGCTCCGGCCGGCCGATCAGGGACCAGCGGATGGCGCGGATGTGCAGGAACAGGGACTCAGTCATCTCGGTGATCAGGGCGCAGCCGCCGAGGCGGATCAGCGCCTGATGGAAATCGATGTTGGCGGCGGCGAAGCGGTCCGGCGCATCCGCCTCCGCCGCCTGGCCGGCGATCATGGCCCGCAGCTCCTCGATCCCGGCCGGGCCGGCCTGCGTCGCCGCCAGGCGGGCGGCCATGCCCTCCAGCGCGGCCCAGACCACGATCAGCTCGCGGATCTCGTCCCGGGTCTTGCGCACCACGAACACGCCGCGCCGCGGCATCGACCGGACGAGGCCCTCTTGCTCCAGCAACGCGATCGCCTCGCGCACCGGGGTCCGGCTGATGCCCAGCGCCTCGCACAGCTGCCGCTCGTCGATCCGGATCGGACGGCTGTGGCCGTAGATGTTCATGCGCACGATCGCGTCGCGCAGGGCCTGGTACGCCTTGGCCTTGTAGCTGGCCTTGGCGGCCAGCGGCGCGACATCGAGCGTCACCCCATCCACCAGCATCTGCGTTCCGTCCCAGATCGTGCGACCGGCTGTTGAAGCTCTTTGGTCGACTGAATTCAGAATTTTGTATACCAGAAGAATCGGTCCGGCAAGCCGGGAAAGCGGATGCGATCGTCTTTTTTACTGCGCCCTGTCGAAACTTTATGTTGCAGTGCAAAAAGACGGCCGTGCCACGGCATGACACGGCCCAGTCGGAGGAAACCTTGAAACTCAGGCGGCGAGAGATTTCGCCACGTCTTCGCTGATCTTCTTGGCGTCGCCGAAGAGCATGAGGGTGTTGTCGCGGAAGAACAGCTCGTTCTCGACGCCGGCATAGCCCGAGGCCATCGAGCGCTTCACGAACAGCACCGTCTTGGCGTTCTCCACATCCAGGATCGGCATGCCGTAGATCGGGCTCGCCGGGTCGGTCTTCGCCGCCGGGTTGGTCACGTCGTTCGCCCCGATCACGAAGGCCACGTCGGCCTGGGCGAAGTCGCGGTTGATCTCCTCCAGCTCGAACACCTCGTCATAGGGCACGTTGGCTTCCGCCAGCAGCACGTTCATGTGCCCCGGCATGCGGCCCGCCACCGGGTGGATGGCATAGCGCACATCCACCCCCTCCTTCTTCAGCAGGTCCGACATCTCCCTCAAGGCATGCTGCGCCTGGGCCACCGCCATGCCGTAGCCCGGCACGATGATCACCGACCGCGCGTTCTTCATCACGAAGGCCGCGTCCTCCGCCGATCCCTGCTTCACCGCACGGTCGCCCGCCGGTCCGCCGGCCGCCGCGGCGCTGGAGTCTCCGCCGAAGCCGCCCAGGATCACGTTGATGATCG
>NZ_JBQJIK010000152.1:0-6922 GCF_052078665.1 Inquilinus sp. CA228
GGGAGAGCAGCGCCGACAGCCGGGCCGAGCCCGAGGGCGAGACCGAGCAGGCCGTCGCCCAAATCTGGATGGAAGTCCTCGGCCTCGCCCATGTCTCCCGACACGACGACTTCTTCAACCTCGGCGGGCACTCGCTGCTGGCGACCAAGATGGTGTCGCGGCTGCGCCAGACCCTGGCGGTGGAGCTGCCGCTGGCGGCGCTGTTCGAAGCCCGCACCGTCGCCGGCCTGGCCGTGCTGATCGATCGACACGGCCGCGGCAATGCCGCGGCGGAACTGGATGCGATGTCCGAGCTGTTGGACGCGCTGGAGCTGCCCGAATGAACGACATGACCGTGCCGCCGGCCGACCCGATGCGCGCGATCGCCGAGCGCGTCGCCGCCCTGCCGGCCGACAAGCGCCGGCAGTTCCTGGCCCAGCTCGACGCCAAGGGCATCAGCGCCCAGCGCCTGCCGATCGTGCCGGCGCCGCGCGACGGCGACCTGCCGCTGTCCCATGCCCAGCGCCGCCTCTGGCTGCTGTGGCAGCTGGAGCCGGAGAGCGCGGCCTATCACATCACCGGCGGCCTGCGCCTGTCGGGCGACCTCGACCCGGCCGCGCTGCAGGCGGCGCTGGACGGGCTGGTCGCCCGGCACGAGGCGCTGCGCACCGTCTTCCCGGAGGCCGAGGGCGAGCCGCGGCAGCGCATCCTGCCGCCGGTGCCGGTGGATCTTGCGCGCATCGACCTGTCGGACGGGCGGCAGGCACAGCTCGACGAGATTTCGGCGGCCGAGGCGCGGCGGAGCTTCGACCTGGCGGCCGGCCCGCTGCTGCGCGCCACGCTGGTCACCCTGGCGGCCGACGAGCATGTGCTGCTGCTGACCCTGCACCACATTGCCGCCGACGGCTGGTCGCTCGACCTGCTGGTCGAGGATCTGGCCCGCGGCTACGACGACCATCGGTCGGGCCGGCCGCAGCAAGCCGCGTCCGGGATCCAGTACGCGGATTATGCGGTCTGGCAGCGCCAGTTGATGGAAGCCGGCGAGGGCGAGCGGCTGCTCGCCTCCTGGCTCGACCGGCTGGGCCCGGAGCAGCCGGTGCTGGAGCTGCCGGCCGACCGGCCGCGGCCGAGCGAGCCGAGCTGGCGCGGCGACACCGTCGCCTTCGACCTGCCGGGCGACCTGTCCGCAGCGCTGCGGGCGCTGGCGCAGCAGCAGGGCGCGACCCTGTTCATGGTGCTGCTGGCCGGCTTCTCCGTGCTGCTGCGGCGGCTCGGCGGGCAGGACGAGCTGCGCGTCGGCGTGCCGGTGGCCAACCGCCAGCGCCAGGATGTCGAGGCGGTGATCGGTTGCTTCGTCAACACCCAGGTGCTGCCGGTCGAGGTCGACGGCCGGGCGGATTTCCGGTCGCTGCTGGCGGCGGTGCGCGACACGGCGCTGGCCGCCCAGTCGCATCAGGCGCTGCCCTTCGAGCGGCTGGTCGAGGCGCTGAACCCCGAGCGCAGCCTGAGCCGCAACCCGCTGTTCCAGGTGATGATGCAGCACGGCCGGCGCCGCGACGCCGTCGCGCTGCGCCTCGGCGATGTGCGGGCCGAGACCCTGGGGCGGCCCGGCGCCACCGCCCAGTTCGACCTCAGCCTGACCACGGCGGAGGACGAGGCTGGACGGATCTCCGCCGAGCTGGACTTCGCCACCGAGCTGTTCGACCGGTCGACGGTGGAGCGCTGGCGCGACAGCTTCCTCCGCCTGCTGCAGCAGGCCGTGGCGCATCCCGACCGGCCGCTGGCGCGGCTGGACCTGCTGACCGAGACGGAGCAGGAGCGGCTGTCCGTCTGGAATGCGACCGACCGGGCCTATGAGCCGGTGCCGAGCGTGGTGACACTGTTCGAACGGCAGGTGCGGTCCAAGCCCCAGGCCGAGGCTCTAGTGTTCGGAGCCGAGCGGCTGAGCTACGCCGAACTCGAGCGGCGGGCCAACCGGCTGGCCCGGGCCCTGGTCGCCCGCGGTGTCGGCTCGGACGTGCTGGTCGGCGTGGCGATGGAGCGCTCGATCGAGCTGGTCGTGGCGTTGCTCGCGATCCTGAAGGCCGGCGGGGCCTATCTGCCCTTGGATCCGGAGCATCCGCGCGAGCGCCTGGCCGGCACCATCGCCGAGACCGGCCTGCGGCTGGTGCTGACCCAGGCCCGTCTCGCCGACCAGTTGCCGCAGCCGGCCGGGGGCGAGATCGTGGCCCTGGAGACATGGGATCTCTCCGGATACCCGGATGAGGCTCCCGCCGTGGCCCGGCATCCGCAGGCGCTCGCCTATTGCATCACCACCTCCGGCTCGACCGGTCGGCCGAAGACGGTGATGGTCAGGCACGGCGGGCTGGTCAACCTGGTGCAATGGACCCAGGCAACCTACGAGGTTTCCGGACCGCCGGTGCTGCTGCAGAAGACCGTCTCCAGCTTCGACGCCTCGGTGTGGGAATTCTTCTGGCCCTTGGCCTCGGGCGGCCGGCTGGTGCTGTCGCGCCCCGGCGGGCATCGGGAGCCGGACCATCTGATCGAGATGATCCGGGATGAAGGGGTCACGGCGGTCCAGTTCGTCCCATCGCTGCTGCAGCTGTTCCTCGACGAGGATGGAGTGGAGGACTGCTCCAGCCTGACCGACGTGTTCTGCGGCGGTGGGGAGCTGACACCGGACCTCGCGGCGCTGTTCCGGCGGCGCCTGCCGGCCGCGCGCCTGCACAACCTGTATGGTCCGACGGAAACGACGGTCGACGTGACCTCCTGGGCGTTCCGCCCGGAGGAAGGACAGCGCAACGTGCCGATCGGGCACGCCATCGCCAACACCCGGATTCACATCCTCGATGCCGACCTGAACCCGGTGCCGGAGGGCGCGGCCGGGGAGCTGTACATCGCCGGGACGAACCTGGCGCGGGGGTATCTCGGTCGTCCGGACCTGACGGCGGAGCGGTTCGTGCCGGATCCGCAGGGACCTGCGGGCAGCCGGATGTACCGCACCGGCGACCGGGCGCGGCGGCGCTCCGATGGGGCGATCGAGTATCTCGGCCGGTTGGACCATCAGGTGAAGCTGCGGGGATACAGGATCGAGCTCGGCGAAATCGAGGCAGGCCTGCGCTCGTATCCGGGCGTGCGGGACAGCGTGGCGGTGCTGCGGGAGGGGCGGCTGGTCGGCTATGCCGCCGGCGAGGCGGCGCCCGACGAGGCGACGCTGAAGCAGCACCTGTCGGCGCTGCTGCCGGAGTACATGGTGCCGTCGCGCATCGTGAGGCTCGCCACCCTGCCGTTTTCGGCCAACGGCAAGCCGGACCGCAAGGCGCTGCCGGAGCCGGAATGGGAGAGCGACGCCGAGAGCCTGGCCGAGCCCGAGGGCGAGGCGGAGCAGGCCATCGCCGGGATCTGGGCGGAGGTGCTGGGCCTGCGCCAGGTGGGCCGCGACGACAACTTCTTCGATCGGGGCGGCGACTCGATCCTGTCCTTGCAGGTGATCGCCCGGGCTCGGCGGCAGGGGCTGGTCCTGACTCTCCGCGACACCTTTCAGCACCAGACCGTGCGGGCCCAGGCCGCGGCGGCACGTCGGGGGCGGACAGCGCCGTCCGTTGCAGTCGGTCCGGCCTTGGCCGTCGGAACGGAGCGGCCGGCGCGCCTGACGCCGTCGGACCTGCCCCTGGCCGGGCTGAGCCAGGCGCAGATCGACGCCCTGCCGGTCCCGGCCGCGGCGATCGCCGACGCCTATCCGCTGTCGCCGTTGCAGCAGGGGCTGCTGTTCCACGCCCTGCACGCGACGGAGGCAGGGCTCTACGTCAACCAGGTGCTGGCGACCTTCGACGGGCCGTTCGACGGGGGCCGCTTCACCCGCGCCTGGGAGGCCGCGATCGAGCGGCACGACATCCTGCGCACCGGCTTCCTGTGGGACGGCCCCGCGCCGCTGCAGCTGGTGCGGCGCAGCGTGCCCGCGCCGGTCGAGACCCGCGACGGCAGCGGCCTCGACGAGGCGGGGATCGCCGAGATCGCCCGCTGGGAGCGTGAGCGCGGCTTCGACCTGTCGGCCCCGCCGCTGATGCGGGTGCTGCTGCTGCAGGTGGGCGAGGACCGGCACCGGCTGATCTGGACCTTCCACCATATCCTGATGGATGGCTGGAGCACGTCGCGGCTGATCGGCGAGGTGCTGTCGCAGTACCACGGCACGGTGCCGGCCGCCGGCCCGGGCCGCTACCGCGACCATATCGCCTGGCTGGCCGGCCGCGACGCCGCGGCGGACGAGGCCTTCTGGCGCGGCCAGCTGGCAAGGCTGGAGGCGCCGACCCGCTTGGCCGACGCGCTGCCGGCCCCGGCGGAGAAGGGCGACGGGCACGGCGTCCTCGCCACCCGCCGCGACGCCGACCGCACGGCCCGGCTGGCCGCCTTCTGCCGGCGTCAGCGCATCACCCTGAACACCCTGGTGCAGGGCGCCTGGGCGCTGCTGCTGTCGCGCTACACCGGCCAGCCCAGCGTCGCCTTCGGCGCCACCGTCGCCGGCCGCCCGGTCGATCTGCCGGACGCCGAGGCGCTGCTGGGCCTGTTCATCAACACCCTGCCGGTGATCCAGCAGCCGGACCCCGAAGCCCGGGTCGGCGACTGGCTGCGCCAGGTGCAGGACGTCATGCTGGCGCTGCACGAGCACGAGCACACGCCGCTCGCCGATATCCAGCGTTGGGGCGGCCAGGGCGGCCTGTTCGACACGCTGCTGGTGTTCGAGAACTATCCGATCGACCATGCCGCGCGCGCCGGCGGCGACCTGCTTGTGTCGGCGGCGGAGACGGTGGAGGCGACGCATTACCCGCTGTCGCTGGCGGTCCAGGCCGGCGACACGCTCGACATTGCCTATGGCTATCGCCGCGACGCCTTCGCGCCGGCGCAGGTCGAGGCGCTGGCCCGCCATCTCGACACGCTGCTCGACCGCCTGGCCGGGAACGAGGGCGCCGCGCTCGGCTCCCTCTCCCTGCTGGCGGAGACAGATCTCGCGCAGCTCGCGGCCTGGCAGACCGAGCCGTACGAGGCCGAGCCGTATCGTTCGGTGCAGGACTGGATCGCCCATTGGGCGGCGGCGGAGCCAGGCCGGACCTCCGTGATCTTCGGCGACCGTGAGGTCAGCCGGGGCGAGCTGGATCGGCGGGCCAACCATCTGGCGCACCGTCTGGTGCAGTCCGGCGTCGGGCCGGACGTGCTGGTCGGGGTGGTGCTGGAGCGGTCGGTCGAACTGCTGGTGGCGCTGCTGGCGGTGCTGAAGGCGGGCGGCGCCTATGTGCCGCTGGCGCCGGACGCGCCGGCGGCGCGGCTGGCCGAGGTGGCGGCGGACAGCGGGCTGCGGCTGGTGCTGACCGAGGCCTCGCTGGCCGGAAGGCTGCCGGAGGGTCTGGAGCGGATCCTGGTCGACACCGGTGAGGCCGAGGCGGGGCCGGCGGTGGCGCTGCATCCGGACAACCTGGCCTATGTGATCTACACCTCGGGCTCGACCGGCAAGCCCAAGGGCGTCGCCGTCGCCCATGGCCCGCTCGCCATGCATTGCCGGGTGACCGCGCCGCTCTACGACATGGACGAGACGTCGCGCGAGTTCCACTTCATCGCCTTCAGCTTCGACGGCGCGCATGAGCGCTGGCTGACGGCGCTGACCTGCGGCGCCAGCCTGGTGCTGCGCGACGAGAGCCTGTGGCCGGCGGAGAAGACGCTGGCGGCGATCGGCCGGCACGGCGTCACCAATGCCGGCTTCCCGCCGGTCTACATCAACGAGATGGCGGCCTGGGCCGAGCAGACCGGCAGCTGCCCGCCGGTCGACCTCTACTCCTTCGGGGGTGAGGCGATGCCAGCGGCGGGGTACGACCGAGTGCGGCGGTCGCTGCGGCCGCGGGCATTGATCAACGGCTATGGGCCGACCGAGGCGGTGGTGACGCCGCTGGTGTGGAAGGGGACGGCGGAGACGGCGTGCGACGGTGCGTATGTGCCGATCGGACGTCCGGTGGGGGACCGCCGGGCCTATGTGCTGGACGGTCGGCTGCAGCCGGTGCCGGTCGGCGTGGCGGGCGAGCTCCACATCGGCGGCTCCGGTCTGGCGCGGGGCTATGTCGGCCGCCCGGACCTGACGGCGGAGCGGTTCGTGCCGGACCCGTATGGCGAACCGGGTGCTCGGATGTACCGGACCGGGGACGTGGTGCGGTGGCGTGCGGACGGGTCGATCGACTATCTCGGCCGGGCCGACCACCAGGTGAAGATCCGGGGCTACCGGATCGAGCCGGGGGAGGTCGAGGCGCGGCTGCTGTCGCACGTGCAGGTGCGCGGCGCGGTGGTGTCGGCGGTGTCGTCGCCGGGCGGCAAGCGTCTGGTGGCGCATGTCGCGGCGCCGGAGGCCGGCGAGGAGCTGGAGGCCGCGCTGAAGGCGCATCTGGCGGGCCAGCTGCCGGACTACATGGTGCCGTCGCGGATCGTGGTGCTGCCGGCGCTGCCGCTGCTGCAGACCGGCAAGCTGGACAGGAAGGCGCTGCCGGAGCCGGCGTGGGAGAGCACCACCCAGTCGGCGCCGGAGGGCGAGGCGGAGCAGGCGATCGCCGGGATCTGGGCGGAGGTTCTGGGCCTGCGGCAGGTCGGCCGGGACGACAACTTCTTTGAGCTGGGCGGGGATTCGATCCTGTCGCTGCAGGTGGTGTCGCGGGCCCGCCGGGCAGGGCTGGTGCTGACGCCGCGGCAACTGTTCGAGCACCAGACGGTGCGGGGCCTGGCGGCGGTGGCCGGGAGCGAGACGGTTGCGGTCGTGCCGGAGACGGCGACCGGCGAGGCACTGCTGACGCCGATCCAGCGCTGGTTCTTCGGAGCGGAGATCCCGGGGCGGCACCACTGGAACCAGGCGGTGCTGCTGGCGCCGCGCCAGCGGCTGCAGGCCGAGGCGCTGCGCTCGGCCATCGCGGCG
>NZ_JBQJIK010000153.1:0-6773 GCF_052078665.1 Inquilinus sp. CA228
CATTTCCACCCCGACCACGCGCTGGGCAATGCCGCCATCGCCGGGCCGGACACCACCGTCGTCGGCCACGCCAACATGCCGCGCGGCCTGGCCGCCCGGGCCGACACCTATCTCATCGGGCTGCGCCGGGCGCTGGGCGACGCCGCCGCCGGCACCGAGATCCTACTGCCGACGCTGCTTGTGCGCGACCGGCTGTCGCTCGACCTCGGCGGCCGGACGCTCGAGCTCAAGGCCTGGCCGCCGGCCCACACCGATGCCGACCTGACCGTGCTGGACACCGCGACCGGCACGTTCTTCGCCGGCGACCTGGTGTTCCTGCAGCGGGTGCCGGCGATCGACGGGTCGCTGCGCGGCTGGGTCGACGCCATCGCCGGGTTGCGGCGCGAGACCGGGATCGCACGGGTCGTTCCCGGCCACGGCCCCGCCTCGGCCCGCTGGCCGGATGCGCTCGACGACGAGGAGCGCTATCTTCGCCTGATCCTGAGCGAGACCCGCGCGGCGCTGGCCGCCGGGCGCAGCCTCGACCAGGCGGTGGCCACGGTCGGCCGTTCCGAGCGCGGCCGCTGGCTGCTGTTCGACGACTACAACGACCGCAACGTCGCCACCGCCTATACCGAGCTGGAATGGGAGTAGGAAGGATGGCGAGGGGGAGGACATGATGCCGAAGCACGCCGCAGCGCTGGCGCTGATCGCCCTGATCATCCTGTCGGCCCCCGCGCGGGCCGCCGACGAGGATCCCTGGCCCGACCTGAAGATCGCGATCTTCGGCGACAAGGCGGTCGCCGACGGCAGCGGCTTCATGCGAGTCGAGGCGCCGCAACGCGCCTATGACGCGGCGGTGGTGCCGGTGACCATCCGCTTCGACGGCGGGCACATGCCCGGGCGGATCCGCGCCGTCACCCTGGTGGTCGACAAGAACCCGGCCCCGGTCGCCGCCGTGTTCCGGCTGGGCGACGGCATCGCCGACCCCACCATCGGCACGCGGGTGCGGGTCAACGAATACACCAACATCCACGCCGTGGCCGAGACCGAGGACGGGTCGCTGTTCATGGCCGCCGTCTTCGTCAAGGCGGCCGGCGGCTGCTCCGCCCCCGCGAGCAAGACGCCGGACCAGGCAGAGGCCCATCTCGGCGAGATGCGGACCAAGAACCTGGACGCGGCGCAGATCGGCGCCCCGAGCCGGGTCGAGCTGCTGATCCGTCATCCGAACTATTCCGGCATACAGATGGACCAGATCAAGCGCACCTATGTGCCGGCGCGGTTCATCGAGACCATCGAGGTCAGCTATGACGGCACCAGGCTGCTGCAGGTCGAGGGCAACATCTCGCTGAGCGAGAACCCGGTGGTGGAGTTCAGCTTCACCCCGACCGAGACCGGCCGGCTGAGCGCCACGGCCAAGGATTCGGACGGCGCCGTGTTCACCGGCGCCTGGCCGGTGCCGGCGACGATGTGAGGCGGGATGCTAGAAGCAGCGGAAGTCGGCTTCGATCTGCGCCAGGCGCAGCGTGTCGACCATGGTCTTCAGCATCGTCATCTCGCGGAAGATGCCGGCCTGGTCGCCGGTGGCGAACTGCATGCGCAGCACCGTCTCGGCCTTCTCATAGGCGTCGTACGGCATGATCGAGGAGACCGCGTCGATGCTGCAGGAGCATCGTTGCAGCATCTCCTGCGTCTCGCCGTTGCTGGCCATGCAGCCGATCACATAGTCGGCCACCACCGGGGTCGGATAGTCGTTCGCGCGCGCCGGGCCGGGCGTGGCGAGCAGCGCCGGGGCAAGGAGGGCGAGAACCGCACAGCCCTTCATGGCGATCGCTCCGCAGTCGCGTCGGGCGGCCAGCAGAGCAAAGCGGCGGCGGCGGGTCAATTCGTTCCAAGGAACGAGACCCCATGACCGGCGCGGTCCCCGCGGCGCTGGTGGCCAGCCTGCTGACCGCCGTCTCCGGCTATACCGGCTATGCCGTGCCGGGCGACCCGCCGGTCGTGCTGATGCTGCCGCATGCGGCGCTGGAGGCCATGGCCTGCGACCATCCCTGCGCCGTGATGGGCTATGCCGAGCCGAACGGCAGCATCGCGCTCGACGACCGGCTGCGCATCGGCACCGACCCGGCCGACACCAGCATCCTGGTGCACGAGCTGACCCATTTCCTGCAGCGCGCCGCCGCCGGCGGGGCACCGGCGGCCGATTGCGACGCCTGGCTCGAGCGCGAGCGCGAGGCCTATGACGTGCAGTACCGCTGGCTGCAGGACACCGCAGGGTCGATGCGCGAGTTCTCGATTCGCCTCACCCGCCTCGGCACCCATCCGATGATCCCGCCCTGCCGGCCCGGGCAGCCCCTGCCCTGAGCGCCGCCGCCGGATGATTGGGCTGTCGTCGTGGAACTATTGCCCTCGTTCCTGAACAAGCGCGGCCGCCGCTTTCTTTCGCGCCGCAAAAATCCGATCGAGGCGGCGGTTCCACTGCCACGCCATCCGCCGCGGCTCCTCCTGCCCTCGCACTGTTGACCAGCACGCGAAATCAATATTTGAAGATTGTACCTTGGTATAATCCAAGTATTTTGTTCGCAGTTGCGAAATTCCGATTTCCTACCAAAGAACAATACGATTTTGTGTGTTTGCAATTGACTGGGATTTGGATGTCTTCGCAAAGTGATGGCGGTCGTCATCCGAATGAAGCACCAACCGGCCCGGACACGAGGCCATCACGACCGGGCCCGATGGCTGAACGACCGTCGAGGCGGACCTCCGGCATGCCGACGGCATCGCCGCGGGTCCCGCATCGCGATCAATGGGAGGATAGCGAATGCCCAGATTGCTGCGCGTTTCCGGGACCGCCTTGGCGCTTGTGCTCGCGCTGGCGGCCGTACCGACGATTGCGTCGGCCAACGACGAGCTGCTGAAGCTGCAGAAGGATCCCAACCAGTGGACCCAGCCGGCGGGCGACTACGCCAACACCCGCTACAGCGCGCTGAAGCAGATCGACACTGCGAATGTGAAGAACCTGCAGGTCGCCTGGACCTTCTCGACCGGCGTGCTGCGCGGCCATGAAGGCGGGCCGCTGGTGCTCGGCGACATGATGTACATCCACGCGCCGTTCCCGAACACGGTCTATGCCCTGGACCTCGCCAACAACGGCAAGATCGTCTGGAAATACGAGCCGAAGCAGGACCCGAACGTCATCCCGGTGATGTGCTGCGACACCGTCAACCGCGGCGTCGCCTATGGCGACGGGATGATCTTCCTGCACCAGGCCGACACCACGCTGGTGGCGCTCGACGCCAAGACCGGCAAGGTGGCGTGGAGCATGAAGGACGGCGACCCGACCAAGGGCGAGACCGGCACCTCGGCCCCGCTGGTGGTCAAGAACCTGGTCCTGATCGGCAATTCCGGCGGCGAGTTCGGCGTCCGCGGCCACATCTCGGCCTACGACACCAAGACCGGCAAGCTGGCCTGGCAGGCCCATTCGATGGGGCCGGACGCCGACACGCTGATGGACCCGGAGAAGACCACCGCGCTGGGCAAGCCGGTGGGCAAGGATTCCGGCATTTCCACCTGGCAGGGCGACCAGTGGAAGATCGGCGGCGGCACCACCTGGGGCTGGATCTCCTACGATCCGGAGACCAACCTGATCTATTACGGCACCGGCAATCCCAGCACCTGGAACCCGGTGCAGCGGCCCGGCGACAACAAATGGTCGATGACCATCTTCGCCCGCGACGCCGACACCGGCATGGCGAAATGGGTCTACCAGATGACGCCCCATGACGAATGGGACTATGACGGCGTCAACGAGATGATCCTGACCGACCAGAAGTTCGGCGGCGCGGACCGCAAGCTGCTGGTCCATTTCGACCGCAACGGTTTCGGCTATACGATGGACCGCGTCACCGGCGAGCTGCTGGTGGCCGAGAAATACGATCCGGCGGTCAACTGGGCCAGCAAGATCGACCTGAAGACCGGCCTGCCGGAGCGCGACAAGAAGTTCTCGACCGAAGCCAATGGCGAGGACGTCAACTCGCAGGGCATCTGCCCGGCGGCGCTCGGCACCAAGGACCAGCAGCCGGCGGCCTTCTCGCCCGAGACCGGCCTGTTCTACGTGCCGACCAACCATGTCTGCATGGACTATGAGCCGTACAAGGTCGCCTACACCGCCGGCCAGCCCTATGTCGGCGCGACCTTGAGCATGTATCCGGCACCGGGCGGCGACCATCTCGGCAACTTCATCGCCTGGGATGCGGAGAAGGGCAAGATCGTGTGGTCGATCCCGGAACCGTTCTCGGTGTGGAGCGGCGCGCTGGCCACCGCCGGCGGCGTCGTCTTCTACGGCACGCTGGAGGGCTATCTGAAGGCGGTCGACGCCAAGACCGGCAAGGAGCTGTACAAGTTCAAGACCCCCTCCGGCATCATCGGCAACGTCAACACATACACGAGCAACGGCAAGCAGTACGTTGCCATCCTCTCCGGCGTCGGCGGCTGGGCCGGCATCGGCATGGCGGCTGGGCTGACCAACCCGCAGGAAGGCCTCGGCGCGGTCGGTGCCTATCAGTCGCTGTCGCAATACACCCAGCTGGGCGGAACGCTGACCGTGTTCGCCCTTCCTGACTGAAGCCTCCCTGTGCCTCGGAGGCGGGCTTCGGCCCGCCTCCTTCTTCTTCCCCCCTGCCAAGCCCGACATGCCACATCATCCGAGAGGATCGAGGATGCCTTTCCGTGTCTTCCTGTTCCGCACCGCCCTCCTGACCGGCGGCCTGATCGCGATCGGCGGCTTCGCCGCCGCGGGCTTCGCCCAGGACAAGAGCAGCGACCCGGCGGGGCAGCAGCCCGCGGCGAATGCGCCCGCGGCACCGGCGGCCGAGGGAGAGGAGAAGCCCTACAAGATCGCCGCGGACGGCACGGTCGAGTGGCCGGTCTATAACGGGTTCCGCCGCTACAACGGCATCTGCTACGTCTGCCACGGGCCGGACGGCGAGGGCAGCAGCTTCGCCCCCAGCCTGGTCGATTCGCTGAAGACGCTGTCCTTCGACCAGTTCATGGACACGGTGGTGAACGGCAAGCAGACGGTGAACACGGCCAGCGACAAGAAGATGCCGGCGCTGGGCACCGATCCGAACGTGATGTGCTACATCAACGACATCTACGCCTATCTCAAGGCCCGGTCCGACGGCGCCGTGGGGCGCGGCCGGCCGGCCAAGTTCGAGAAGAAGTCCAAGGATTACGCCGAGGCGGAAAATGCCTGCATGGGGACGCCCGGTTAGCATGACCGCAATCACGAAGCGGTGGCGCGCCGCGGCGCTGGCCCTGCTGGCCGGCGCCGTGCTGCTGTCCGGGCCCGGCCGGGCCGAGCCGCCGCGGCCGGAGGCGATCGACCGCTCGGCGCTCCGGGTCTGCGCCGACCCGGCCAACCTGCCCTTCTCCGACGACAAGGGCGGGGGCTTCGAGAACAGGATCGCCGAGCTCCTGGCCGAGAAGCTGGGCGTGCCGGTGCGCTACACTTGGTACCCGAACTCGACCGGCTTCCTGCGGATGACGCTGCGCGCCCGGCGCTGCGACCTGGTGATGGGCATCGTCGCCGGGGCCGACCTGGTGCAGAACAGCAACCCCTATTACCGCTCCGGCTATGTGCTGGTGACGCGGCGCGACGACAAGCTCGACAACCTGAGCAGCCTGGCCGATCCGCGGCTGAAGACGCTGCGCCTCGGCATCACCGCCGGCACGCCGCCGGCCAACCTGGCGGCGCGCGACGGGCTGATGGCGCAGGCCCGGCCCTATCCGCTCTATGTCGACAGCCGCTACGACTCGCCCGGCAAGCAGATGATCGACGACCTCGCGGCCAAGCAGATCGACGTCGCCGTGCTGTGGGGTCCGATCGCCGGCTATTTCGCCAAGGCGCATGGCGACACGCTGGTGGTGGCGCCGCTGTTGAACGAGTCCAGGGACACAAGGCTCGACTTCTACATCACCATGGGCGTGCGGCCGGGCGAGAGCGACTGGAAGAACCGGATCAACGGGCTGATCCGGGAGAACCAGGACGCGATCTCGGCGATCCTGAAGGAGTACGGGGTGCCGCTGCTGGACGCCCGTGGCCAGCCGATGCTGTGAGCACGCCCCTGCTCCGCCTCGCCGCCCTGGCCCTCTGCCTCGCTGCCGGCCCGGTTCTGGCACAGGTGGCGGAGCCCGATGACTACCGGATGGAGAATTACCGCGCGCCGGTGCCGGCGACGCTGCAGGGCGCCACCGTGGTCGACGCGGCGTCGGTGGAGACGCTGATCCGAGGCGGCCCGGTGGTGGTGATCGACGTGCTGCCGCAGCCGCCGCGCCCGGACAAGCTGCCGCCGGGGACGCTGTGGCGGCCGCCGGAGCGGCGCGACATCCCGGGCAGCGTCTGGCTGGCCAACACCGGCTATGGCGCCCTGTCGGCGGAGATGGAGGCCACTTTCCGCGACGCCCTGGCGGCGCTGACACTGGGTGACCGCGCCCGGCCGTTGGTGTTCTACTGCGACGCCGAATGCTGGATGTCCTGGAACGCCGCCCGGCGCGCGGTGGCCGAGGGCTACACCGCCGTGCACTGGTTCCCCGGCGGGGTGGAGGACTGGACCGCCGGCGGCCGCCCGACCCTGCCGAACGCGCCGCTGCCGGTGAAGTAAGATCGGCTTATCGGGATAGGGGGAAGCCTCGCGGCTCCCCCCTCCCACACCACCGGACATACGGGTCCGTATCCGGCGGTTCGGGGGATTAAGCGGTGAGCGGGTCGGCGACGGAGGCGAGGCCGAGGGCCT
>NZ_JBQJIK010000154.1:0-5902 GCF_052078665.1 Inquilinus sp. CA228
TATGTGCACGGCAACAGCTACACCGAGACGGGGGCAGGCCCATTCGACCTTGCCGTCGAATCCGAGGGCGCCACGGCCTTCACGGCGATTCCCGCGGTGGAGGTGGGCCGGCGCATCCCCATCGGCGAGACCGCGGTGCTGCGCCCGTTCGCGAGCGCCGGCGTCGAGCTCAACGCCAGCGGCGACTGGGCGGCGACGGCGCGTTTTGCCGGCCAGCCGGGCAGCCGGGGCTTCCGCGCCACGACACCCATCCCGGACGTGCTGGGCAAGTTCACCGTCGGCGCCGAGGTGCTGAACAGCACGAACTGGGATTTCCGGCTCCAGTACAGCGCCGAGGTCGGCGACGGGTATGCCTCACATGCCGGCTTGGGGCGGCTGGGCTATCGGTTCTGAACCCCTGCACCGGACCCGTGGCGCGGGGCTGGAGACCGAACCAGAATTCGCGACGACCGGAGGTGGCGGCTGGCGGTTCTGCGTTGGCGCTGCGCAGCTGGTCTGCCATCAGTTGAAGGGGACATTCTGCACGACCGCAGGGGCGCCCGGCTGCGGTCGTTTCCCGCGCTGGCAATCTTACCCAGCAGGGCGACGAAATTCTCCCGCTCCTCCTGGGACAGGAATTCGACAATATCGTCCTGCACTCGATCCACCCACGGGCGTGCGAGGTCGAGGATTCTCACGCCCTCGGCGCTGAGCATCAGGACCCGAGCACGGCGATCGCTGGGGCTGACCTCCCGCAGCACAAAGCCCTTCTGCACCAGTCGGTCGACCACCCCGCCGATGGTGACGCGATCATAAGCGATCAGGCCGGCAAGCGTCTGCTGATCAAGGCCGGGACGATCCCTGAGGATGACCAGCGCCGCAAATTGTACCGAGGTCAGGTCCAGTCCCCCTTCGGCCATGCGGGCGGCGAAAAGCGAGACGGAGATCTGCTGCACACGGCGGATCAGATGGCCGGGCAGGGTGTCGAGATCGCTCATACCCATGACCCATGAGCTAACTTCAGAACCCCATTTCCGTCAGGCGCGAGCGGTCAATATCCGCGCGAAATAATCGGCAAGCTCGGCATGGGAGCCGAGCGGCAGCACCTGCCCCACATATTGGTCCGGACGAACCACCACCATGCAGCCTTGCTCGCGATCGATGCCGCGCGTCCGATAGATGTCGCCTGCCTTCGGATCGGCGCAAAAGGCTTTCTCATAATCGCGCAGACCGAACTGTCCCTTGCATGGCCATAGCAGCTCCGGCAGCGCATCCATCGACAGCGACTGATGCGGTTGCTGGAAGATGGCGCGAATGTCGAAGACCGCATCGTTGTCCACGCCGGCGGGGGTGTGACGGCGCACCGGCGAGACCGGATCGTGCGCGAGGAAATCGCATAGGCCGACCAGCGGCGAGCCCGGCGCCAATCCGTCCGTCCCGGCGAACAGGTAGATCCGCCAGCGGCCGTCAGCCTCCGCCACATGTCCCAGCTGCATGGGCTTGGCATCCGCCAGCCGGACGACCGGCGCAGAATGGAACCGCATGCCGACCACGAACCCTTCGGCCAGATGCTGATGCGTTCCCGTCCCAGTCAGGGTGGAGCGATCATAGTGCGTTGCAGTGCCCGCCGTGAAGCGCCCCTGCTTGATGAAATAGTGCTGGAATTCGGCCGGATCGACACCGTCCTCGTCGCCCTCGGTCTTCGGCCTGGCGCTGAACATCTCGGCAAACTCGCGGTCGAAATCGATCAATTCCTTGGCGATCCTCTGCCGTTCCGCTGAATAGCTGTGCAGCAACGCGGGCATCGCCAGACCTTCCAAGACGGCGGCCAGTTTCCACCCCAGATTGAACGCGTCCTGCATGGAGACGTTCATGCCCTGCCCTGCTTTCGGGCTATGGGTGTGACAGGCGTCGCCAGCGATGAAGACCCTCGGCTGGCGCGTTTCTTCCTGCCCGGCCGGTACGTCGTCGAACTTGTCGCAGAGCCGCTGCCCGATCTCATAGACCGACCACCAGGCCACCTGCTTCACGTCCAGCACATAGGGATCGAGGATGCGCTGCGCCGCCGCGATCAAATGGTCCTGGCTGATATGCTTCGCCGCGACCCGTTCATTCTCGCCCAGCTTGTCGAGTTCGATATAGAGCCGCACGAGATAGCCGCCCTCGCGCGGGATGATCAGGATGTTGCCGTCGTTCGGCGATTGAATCACGCTCTTCAGTCGAATGTCGGGGAAGTCGCTATAGGCCAGAACGTCCATCACGCCCCAGGCCTGATTGGCCGATTCCCCGTGCAATTCGCGCCCCATCGCCTTGCGGACGCCGCTTCGGGCGCCGTCGCAGCCCACGACATAGCGCGTCCGGACGGTTTCGATCCCGTCCTCGCCCGTCGCGTCGACCGATTGCAGGCGAACGGTCAGCGGTTCCGCGGGGTCATCGGGAACTGTGAGGCCGACCAGACGCAGGCCGTAATCGGGAACGAGGCGGCTCGGCGCATGGCGCATTCGCTCCAGATAAAAGTCATGCACCCGGGCCTGGTTCAGTATCACATGGGGAAATTCGGAAAGCCCCTCCTCGGTATCGGGGATACGCCCGTGGCGAACGATCTGCCGTGTCTCACTCCCGCCGGGCTTCCAGAAGGTGGTTTCATTGACCCAATAGGCTTCTTTCATCACCCGGTCGGCAAAGCCGAAGGCGTTGAACATCTCCATCGTGCGGCAGGCAATCCCGTCGGCCTGTCCCAGTGAAAGCGGCCCATCCTTCTGCTCGACGATGCGGGTGCGGATCGACGGGAAATGCGCCATCTGCGCGGCCAGGGTCAGCCCTGCGGGACCACAGCCGATGATCATCACATCGACGACATCCGCTTGCGGGTCGTTCGGGGCGGCTTCGAAAACCATGGGATCCCCGGAGCGGAAGCCGTTCAGGTGAAATTGCATGTTCGCGTCCTCTTCAACGCTACCGACCTTCTCAAGCATCGCATACGGCTCGGAGGAGATTTTATGTAGTATGCGTCCTATTCCAAAGTTTCAGTTGATGAAGCAGTATGGAGGATGCCGGATGCTTTACGCGATAGCTGACAGCCGACCCTGACTCCCGGCGACGCCGTTGCGCGAAAATGGCAGTTATCGCGCATTGGAAAGATTGTTGCGCGGCGCGAGAGGAGGGGGCCCGGTCCCGGATCGAGGCAGCTCTCCCGGCGGCAGCGCCGTCACAACAGCTGGGCGACTATTCAACACACGACAATTGGACGCCGCCCGCGGCGGATCGGCGAGCGGGTCCTGTAGCTGGATCGGGCTACAGCAGACGGACCGACCCCGGCACCTGGGCGACGCCGACCGGTCGACCGGCGAGCCGAGCTCCAGCACGTGGGTCCGCAACCGCAACGCCGCCGGCAGCGCCCGGGGCCATCCATCGGAGCCAACCAGCCTGCATCCCGTGCTGGCAAGGCATCGGTCGACGCTGTCCTCTGCTGCAACGTCTCCTCCCGCGCCTCGGATGAGGCGGGATCAGGCCTGGGATCCTGCCGCCAGGCCGACCGCCTGCGCCACTCGCGAGGTCGGCGTCACGACCCAAACTGGGGCATTGGGGCTTTGAATTGGCCGTGATCAGCGGGTTTCAGGAATATTTGCGGGGGAGGCTTGCGTACGATCCCGGACTCCGATTAACTTTTATTCATGTTAACCAGAAATTGGGCCGACTCGCCGCGATGAGGTGGGACCGCAGTCGGCAGTATCAGGATACAACCATAATTTCATGTGCATTGGCAGGTAGTGCCAAGCCCGGGGAGATTGTGATCGATGGAGTCAGTCCCAGACCAGTGAACGGGGAGCGCCATCGAGGCAGCAGTGCCGGTGGCCATTTCGCGGACAACCTTACATTTGGTGACTAGCGCGCAGCCGAGCCAAGCCGGCCTGAACCTGCCCTGAGAGCAGGGGACCCGGCGGGACGCGGCAGCGCAGGTGGGGGAGAGCGATGATGCGGGCGGACGTTCGGTTCTGGTCGGGTGCGGTTGTGCGCCCGGCCTGGGGCAGGGTGCGTGCGATTTCGGTGTCGATGCTGGTGCTGGCGGCGTTGGCGGGGGCACCGGTCGTCCGTGCCCAGGATGAAGCGCCTGCTCCGGAACCGGCCGGACCTGAAGCGTTGATCCCGTCCGACGGGGCGTCCGAGACGGACGCCCCGGCTTCGTCGGAATCCGAGACGGTCGAAGCCGAGCCTGAAGCCGCCACCGAGGAGCCGGCGGCCGCTGCGGTCGCAGTCGCCGCGGCGGCGGGGACGCCGTCGGACGACCCGGCCATGCAGATGCTGTCCTTGCCGGTGCTGGCAAACGCGCCGACGCCGGCGTCCTTCAACGGCAGCTACACCACGTCGGTGCCGATCCAGGTCCCCGAATTCCGGGGCCTCGAGCCGAAGCTGAGCCTCGTCTACGACTCCAGCCAGGGCATGAAGGCCGGCGGGTTTTATGCCGGCTTCGTCGGCTCCGGCTGGCGCTTGAGCGGGTTCCCGGACGTGGTCCGGGTGTCGCCGGTGAAGGGCGTCGCCAATCTCGACAGCTTGGATGTCTATCTGCTGGACGGGCAGGAGTTGATCCCCTGTGCGTCCCTTACATCCGCCTGGCGGGATTGGACGCCCAGTTGCAAGGCCGGCGGCACGCACGCCACCCGGATCGAAAGCTATCGCAGAATTACCCTCGTCGAGGATTGGCCATTCGACGATGTGCCCGACAACAACCGCTGGATGGTGCAGGACCCGGACGGCACAAAGTGGGTGTTCAGCAATGTGATCGAGGTGAAAGCGGCCTCAGAGGCGGCAGCCGCGACCGAGCCCTTGGCGGCCGGCAGCGCGACCGCCAGTTCGGCCGAGACCAATGCAGCGCTGGACGGATCCCCGGAGTCCCCACCGGTCGAGGAAGCCGAGCCGGAGAACTTGGTGGAGGCTGGGCCGGAGGTGGGAGTTGAGCCAGAGCCGGGCGTCGGCGATGACCCAACCTTGGCGGAGGTCCCGGAGGACCCGCCGGCCGGCGAGGAGGCCTGGGTGGTCGAGGACGACCTGGAGGTGCCGGACCAGACCGAGCCTGCCGACGAAGAGGCCAACATCACGGAGACACAGTCGGAGGAGGCCCAGGCTCTCCAGCCGGTCGCAGACGCAAGCACGCTGAGTGCTCTGGTTCCCAGCGATCGGTACCGGTGGCTGCTGACCTCCGTCACCGACACCAACGGCAACAAGGTCGAGTACAGCTACAAGTGCTCGGACATCCCGGTCTGCTGGCCGGACGCCGTGACCTACAACGGCATCAAGATCCAATTCCATCTAACCGCGGGCACGAACCAGACACGAGCCACCGGCAACGGGCTGGCCCATCTGAACCGGCGGTTGCAGCAGATCGATGTCTATACCCCTGACCACGTCCAGCGCTACTACACCCTGCAATACGAGACCAGCAAGACGACCGGCCTGGCGAGGCTGAACTCGGTCAAGCAGTTCGGGACCAGCGCAATTGCACCCGGCGACCTGAAGCCGCTGGAATGGCAGTTCAAATACGCCGACCCCAGCATCTGGTTTCAGTCCAACGTGTTCGAAGGCGGGGCGGTTTCACCGGATACGGAGGTGACCGCAACCTATGCAGACCTGAACGGCGATGCCCGGCAGGACGTGCTGGTCATAAGCGCGTGGCTGGAGAAGAAGGATCAGGATGATCCTGATGACGACGTCCGCCATTGCAGCCTCAGTGTCTACCTTTCGGCGCGCCAATGGGTCGGTTCGCAGTTGGTAGACAAGCTGATGGAAGCCCCCTCACCGCCTTAGAGTCTGTTTTGAAAATCAGGGATGAGTGTTTCGTCGGATGAGAATTCCGCCCATGGCGACGAGGATCATCGCGTGCGAGACGTCGATGCGCTTTTCGTAGTCGCGGACGAGGCGGCGCCAT
>NZ_JBQJIK010000155.1:2500-5631 GCF_052078665.1 Inquilinus sp. CA228
GAAGCTGAGATCAAGCGTTTAAGGGCATCTGGTGGATGCCTTGGCACTGAGAGGCGATGAAGGACGTGGCACGCTGCGATAAGCTGCGGGGAGGGGCGAGCACCCTTTGATCCGCAGATCTCCGAATGGGGAAACCCACCGCGCAAGCGGTATCCGGCACTGAATCCATAGGTGACGGAAGCGAACCCGGGGAACTGAAACATCTCAGTACCCGGAGGAAAGGACATCAACCGAGACTCCGTTAGTAGTGGCGAGCGAACGCGGACCAGGCCAGTGATCACATCTACATAACCGGAACCGTCTGGAAAGTCGGGCCATAGCGGGTGATAGCCCCGTACGGGTAAACCGGGTGTGATCCATGAGTAGGGCGGGACACGTGAAATCCTGTCTGAACATGGGGGGACCACCCTCCAAGCCTAAGTACTCCTCAGTGACCGATAGTGCACCAGTACCGTGAGGGAAAGGTGAAAAGCACCCCGACGAGGGGAGTGAAAGAGACCTGAAACCGGATGCCTACAAGCAGTCGGAGCGGGCTTGTCCCGTGACGGCGTACCTTTTGTATAATGGGTCAGCGACTTAGCGTGTGCAGCAAGCTTAAGCCGAGAGGTGTAGGCGCAGCGAAAGCGAGTCTGAATAGGGCGACAGAGTTGCACGCGTTAGACCCGAAACCGGGTGATCTAGCCATGGCCAGGTTGAAGGCGGGGTAACACCCGCTGGAGGACCGAACCCACGTCCGTTGAAAAGGCCGGGGATGAGCTGTGGCTAGGGGTGAAAGGCCAATCAAACTCGGAAATAGCTGGTTCTCCGCGAAAGCTATTGAGGTAGCGCGTCGGATGATTACCGCGGGGGGTAGAGCACTGGATGGGCTAGGGGGTCGCGAGACCTACCAAACCTAACCAAACTCCGAATACCCGTGAGTACAGTCCGGCAGACAGACGGTGGGTGCTAACGTCCATCGTCAAGAGGGAAACAACCCAGACCACCAGCTAAGGCCCCCAAATCGTGGCTAAGTGGGAAAGGATGTGGGACAGCGTCGACAACCAGGAGGTTGGCTTAGAAGCAGCCATCCTTTAAAGAAAGCGTAATAGCTCACTGGTCAAGCCGTCCTGCGCCGAAGATGTAACGGGGCTCAAGCCACGTGCCGAAGCTGTGGGTGCTCGAGCGATCGAGCGCGGTAGCGGAGCGTTCCGTAGGCCTGCGAAGGTGTCTCGCGAGAGGCGCTGGAGGTATCGGAAGTGCGAATGCTGACATGAGTAGCGACAAACAGTGTGAGAAACACTGTCGCCGAAAGTCCAAGGGTTCCTGCGCAAGGTTAATCCACGCAGGGTGAGCCGGCCCCTAAGGCGAGGCCGAAAGGCGTAGTCGATGGGAACCAGGTTAATAGTCCTGGGCCTGGCAGAGGTGACGATGGCCGTAAGTTGTATTCCCTTATCGGATTGGGAGTGCAGCGAAGGACATCCGGGAAATAGCCCTGCCGTATAGACCGTACCCGAAACCGACACAGGTGGACTGGTAGAGTATACCAAGGCGCTTGAGAGAACGATTGTGAAGGAACTCGGCAAATTGCCCTCGTAACTTCGGGAGAAGAGGGCCCCATATCTGGGCAACCAGGTATGGGGGGCACAGACCAGGGGGTAGCGACTGTTTAACAAAAACACAGGGCTCTGCGAAGTCGACAAGACGACGTATAGGGTCTGACGCCTGCCCGGTGCCGGAAGGTTAAGAGGAGAGGTGCAAGCCTTGAATTGAAGCCCCGGTAAACGGCGGCCGTAACTATAACGGTCCTAAGGTAGCGAAATTCCTTGTCGGGTAAGTTCCGACCTGCACGAATGGCGTAACGACTTCCCCACTGTCTCCACAGTCGACTCAGCGAAATTGAATTCTCCGTGAAGATGCGGAGTACCCGCGGCTAGACGGAAAGACCCCGTGCACCTTTACTATAGCTTTGCAGTGGCGTTAGGAATGACATGTGTAGGATAGGTGGGAGGCTTTGAAGCTCAGGCGCCAGCTTGGGTGGAGCCAACCTTGAAATACCACCCTTGTTGTTCTTGACGTCTAACCGAGCCCCGTGATCCGGGGCCGGGACCCTGCATGGTGGGTAGTTTGACTGGGGCGGTCGCCTCCCAAAGAGTAACGGAGGCGCGCGATGGTGGGCTCAGAACGGTCGGAAATCGTTCGACGAGTGCAATGGCATAAGCCCGCCTGACTGCGAGAGCGACGGTTCGAGCAGAGACGAAAGTCGGCCATAGTGATCCGGTGGTCCCGCGTGGAAGGGCCATCGCTCAACGGATAAAAGGTACGCCGGGGATAACAGGCTGATACCCCCCAAGAGTCCACATCGACGGGGGTGTTTGGCACCTCGATGTCGGCTCATCACATCCTGGGGCTGGAGCAGGTCCCAAGGGTATGGCTGTTCGCCATTTAAAGTGGTACGTGAGCTGGGTTCAGAACGTCGTGAGACAGTTCGGTCCCTATCTACCGTGGGTGTTGGAATATTGCGAGGAGCTGTCCCTAGTACGAGAGGACCGGGATGGACGCACCTCTGGTGCACCGGTTGTGACGCCAGTCGCATCGCCGGGTAGCTATGTGCGGACGGGATAACCGCTGAAAGCATCTAAGCGGGAAGCCCCCCTCAAAACCAGTATTCCCTATCAGAGCCGTGGCAGACGACCACGTCGATAGGCCGGGTGTGTAAGCGCAGCAATGCGTTGAGCTAACCGGTACTAATCGCTCGATCGGCTTGATCTCAGTCGGAGGCGCCGCCCTTAGGGGCACTGCTTCCCACCGCGCGCAGCGGCAATCGCCCTGCCCGCAACACCCCTCTGCCCGCAGCAGCATTCATCCCAACACACGAGTGGGCTTCGTCGACCTGGTGGCCATAGCGAGGGCCCCAGCACCCGATCCCATCCCGAACTCGGCCGTGAAACCCCTCAGCGCCAATGGTACTGTGGCTCAAGCCACGGGAGAGTAGGTCGCCGCCAGGTCCACCAAGCCCACTCGTCGTCCCAAGAACACTCTTCGCATCCTCTCCTCAATGCCCTCTCACCACCCCCGCGGGGTGGAGCAGCCCGGTAGCTCGTCAGGCTCATAACCTGAAGGTCACAGGTTCAAATCCTGTCCCCGCAACCAAC
>NZ_JBQJIK010000156.1:0-5175 GCF_052078665.1 Inquilinus sp. CA228
TGGCTCCGGCCTTTCCGCCCGACCCAGGCCCAGCCTGCCCCGCCGGCATTTCCCTCAAATTGCAAAGGGTTGTTGCCGTCACGCCACAAGGGCGGCGCTGAAGCGACGAATTGGGACGCCATGCCAATTGTTGGGACGCCCAGCGGAGTGACGGCGTCTGAGTCGTGAGGAATTCTTCACACATCCGATTGCTGGAAAAGATTTGAGAAACAAGGCCGTCCCAGGGGACGCCGATCGGCGAAAAGAGGGACGGCTTTTACTTCGATCTTCTTCGGCGCGGGGACGAGCGAGGACGCGGGTCCTGGCCTGTCTTTGGACAGGCCGCATGGGTCGCGCCGCGCTCGGGGGTGTCGGCAGTTCTTGTTGGGGAGGGGTGGGATGAATCGATCGGATGATCGGTCCCTGGATGTGGCAGCGGCGGAGCCGGTGGGGCCCGCCGCCGATGCGTTTGCGGACGGGCCGGACTGCCGGCCTCCGGATCCGCGGGCGGGACCAACGTCCGATTCCTTCATCCAGCAATCGCCGGACGCACCGGCGGCAACATCGTTTCAGACACGCATTTCGGCAGGGGATGACATCATGAGCGGCAACCATTTCGAGACCCGTCAGACCGTCCGGCGTCACTCCCATTTCGCCAACAACTGGGTCGCCGGTGCCGACCAGCCCAGCAAGTCCATGCGGCGGCGCCTGATGGCGGCGCTGCGCCGGGCGCATCGTGCGCTCGGGATGAAGCGGGACCGGCTGGGTCTCGGGGCCCTCGGCACCGGCGGCGCCGTCGGCGGCGCCACGCTCGCCACCGATGTCGCCGAATCGGCCAGTCTGTTCGCGGTGCTGCGCCGGGCCCGGGGGGGCTATGCCGGCGTGGCGCTGGCGACGCTGGTGGTGCAACTCGCCTCGCAGGTGATGCTGCCGCAGATGGCCTCCGCGCAGGCCGTCTTGGGCCCCGGCAGCGTCGCCGCCGGCCAAGCCTCGACCGCCGTCGGCAACACCGCCAGGGCAAACGGCGCCAACTCCGTGGCGCTGGGCACCAGCACCACCGCAACCGGCGATGGTTCGATCTCGATCGGCTACACCAACAGCACCAACGGCCTGAACGCGATCGCCATCGGTGTGTTTTCGAACGCGACCGGCACCAACGCCCTCGCCCTGGGCGGAAACGCCCAGGCCGTCGCTGAGGGGGCAACGTCCCTCGGCGTCAACTCCAGGGCAAGCGGCGTCAGCTCGCTCGCCCTTGGCAACAATGCCGGCGCCAGCGGGGGGAATGCGACGGCGTTGGGTGTCCTTTCGCGCGCCACCGGCGGTAATTCGATCGCCGCAGGCGCGAGCGCCACGGCGAGCGGCGCGAGCTCGTCGGCCTTCGGCCCGAGCGCGCTCGCCAACGCCATTCAGGCGACCGCTTTGGGATTTGGGGCACAATCGACCGCCGAGAATTCCGTCGCGGTCGGGTCTTCGGCCAGGGCCAGCGGCCTCGGCTCGGTGGCCATGGGGCTGTCGGCCAATTCGAGCAGCAACAGCTCGATCGCGATCGGCTGGCAGTCGATCGCGTCCCAGGTGAACTCGATCTATCTCGGCGCGCGCACCGTCGCGGGAACGGGGGCCACGGCGGAAAGCGCCATCGGCATCGGCACCGATGTGACGGCCTCCGCCCAGGACGCGATCGCCATGGGCCGCGCCTCGAAGGCGACCGGTACGGGTGGTGCCACCGCGATCGGGGTCAGCTCGAACGCCGCGGGCCAGGCCGCCGTGGCGGTCGGCTCGACCGCCAATGCGGCCGGCAACTTCTCGCTGGGCCTGGGCCTCGCGGCCGCGTCGAGTGGGGTCGGCTCGGTGGCGGCGGGGTCGGGGGCCCAGGCCACGGGCGTATCCGCCGCGGCGGTCGGCAATAACGCGAGCGCCACGGGCCCGAGCGCCACGGCGCTGGGCGCCGCCACGGCCGCAAGCGGCGTCAATGCGGTCGCGGTCGGCCGTTCGGCCAGTGCCGCCGCAGCCGGCTCCATCGGCGTGGGATCCTTCGCCACCGCCATAGGGCCCAATTCCACGGCGATCGGTGCCGGCTCCACGACGGGGGCGGAAAATGCGTTCGCCGGGGGACGTTCGGCCAATGCCGCAGGCCTGAATTCCATCGCCATCGGCACGACGGCCAATGCGACGGTCGCGGGCGCCACCGCGATCGGCAACGCCTCGCAGTCGCTGGCGGCCTCGAGCGTGGCGCTGGGCGACACCAACACGGTCGCTGCGGCGGCCGGCCCCGGCTCGGTCGCGATCGGCCACAACTCGACGGTGAACGGCGGCACCGGGGCGGTGGCGATCGGCGAGGGCCAGGTCGTCAACGGCAACGGCGCGGTCGCCATCGGCGATCCGAACACCGTCAGCGGCACCGGCGCGGTCGGCATGGGCGCCAACAACGCGGCGACCGGGAACGGCGCCGTGGCGCTGGGCAACACCAACATCGCCAACGGCCTCGGCGCCGTGGCGCTGGGCAATGCCGCCAACGCCACCGGCACCAGCACCGTCGCCCTGGGCAACGCGGCGGCGGCCGGCGCGAACAACGCGATGGCGCTCGGCAACGGCGCCACGGCCGGCCAGGCGGGGTCGGTGGCGCTGGGCTCGGGCTCGGTGACGGCGGCGGCGGTCGCCACGCCCAGCACGGTGATCGGCGGCACCACCTACAACTTCGCCGGGGCGACCCCGGCCAGCACGGTCAGCGTCGGCGCCGCGGGCGCCGAGCGGACGATCACCAACGTCGCGGCCGGCCGCATCGCGGGGGACTCGACCGACGCGATCAACGGCAGCCAGCTCTTCGCCACCAACCAGGCGGTCTCGGCCATCGCCGCCAGCACGCCGACCCACTACGTCAGCGTCAACGATGGCGGGTTACAGCAGGGGAACTACACCAACAACGGCGCCACGGGCGCCAATGCCATCGCGATCGGCCCCGAGGCTTCGGCGACGGGGACGAACTCGATGGCCGTAGGCTTCAACACCAAAGCGACAGGCGGCTCGGGCCAAGCCTTCGGCTCCGGCAGCATCACCAGCGCGGATCTCGCTGTTGCTGTGGGCCTCCAGGCCACGGCAGGGGGGCTGGGGGCCACGGCGGTCGGTCTGCATGCCAACGCCCTGGGCGTGACCTCGATCGCGATGGGCAACGCAGCCAACGCGACGGCCGAGAACTCGATCGCGGTGGGCAGCCTGGCCAACGCGGCGGCCGCGGACAGCATCGCCATCGGCACCAGCGCCGTCGCCACGGGGCCGTCGGGCGGCGCGATCGCGCTCGGCCTGAACGCCAACGCGACCGGCTCCTTCACGACCGCGGTCGGCACGGGCGCGAAGGCCAATGGCGATTGGGCGACGGCCTTCGGCCAGAATGCCAATGCGGCGACCCAGCAGGCAACGGCCCTCGGCGCCGGCAGCCTCGCCACCGCCGATTTCGCGACCGCGACCGGCTTCCAGTCCATCGCAACAGGGCTGGCCTCCACGGCGGTCGGCTTCCACGCCAACGCCTCGGCCGAGAACGCGATCGCGGTGGGCAACGCGGCCGCCGCTACGGCCGCTAACGCGACGGCGGTCGGCGCCTCCGCCACGGTCTCGGCCGTGAACGGCACTGCGCTCGGCAGCGGGGCCGTCGCCGCGGGAACCAATGGCGGCGCGACCGCGGTCGGCACCAACGCCAATGCCGCCGGCGAGTTCTCGGTGGCGGCCGGCATCAATGCCAATGCGGGCGACCACGCCTCCATCGCGATCGGCACCGGCACCAACGCGTCCGGGGCCCGCGCCATCGCCATCGGCGACACCGTCCAGTCCACCGGCGCCGGTTCGATCGCCATCGGCGCCAACGGCACCGCGCAGGCCAATGCGACGGCGGATGATGCCATCGCCCTGGGCGGGGCCAGCACCGCGTCGGCGGCGCAGGCGCTCGCCCTGGGCAGCGGCGCCACGGCGGGCCAGGCCGGCGCGGTGGCGCTGGGCTCCGGCAGCACGACCGCGGCGGCGGTCGGCACGGCCAGCACGGTGATCGGCGGCACCACCTACAACTTCGCCGGCACCACGCCGGGCAGCACGGTCAGCGTCGGCGCCGCGGGGGCGGAGCGGACGATCACCAATGTCGCGGCCGGCCGCATCGCGGGGGACTCGACCGACGCGATCAACGGCAGCCAGCTCTTCGCCACCAACCAGGCGGTCCAGGCCATCGCGGCCAGCACGCCGCTGCACTACTACGGTGTGAACGCCGTCCCTGCCCAGCAGGGGAACTACACCAACAACGGCGCCACCGGGGACAATTCGATGGCGGTCGGCATCGCGACCACCGCTTCCGCCAACCGCGCCATCGCGATGGGCTATCAGGCCAATGCGAGCGGCAATCAGTCCCTGGCGGTCGGCGATTCGGCAGCGGCCTCGGCCAGCCAATCCGTCGCGGTGGGCGTGCTCGCCGTTGCCGCCGGGGCCAGCGGCTCGACCGCCCTCGGCGCCAATGCCAATGCCGGCGCCACCAACAGCCTGGCGCTCGGTGTCTTCTCCAACGCTTCCGGCGAGACCTCCGCGGCCGTCGGCCCCGGCGCCAACGCCGCCGCCGCGAACGCCACCGCGATCGGCAGCGGCGCCAACACCAGCGGCGTCAACGCCTTGGCGGCCGGCTTCGATACCGAGGCTTCCGGCAACAACGCGGCCGCCCTGGGCGTCAGCGCGACGGCTTCGGCTGACGGCGCGATGGTGCTGGGCAACAACTCCATC
Source organism: Inquilinus sp. CA228 (assembly GCF_052078665.1). Lineage (NCBI taxonomy): Bacteria > Pseudomonadati > Pseudomonadota > Alphaproteobacteria > Rhodospirillales > Rhodospirillaceae > Inquilinus > Inquilinus sp. CA228. The sequence goes on from NZ_JBQJIK010000156.1 coordinate 4,729, forward strand.
GGCTCGGGCGTCAATTCCGTCGTGGTGGGCACCAGTGCCAATGCGAGCGGCCTCAACGGCCTAGCGATCGGCACGCAGGCCAATGCGTCGGCCGGCAGCGCCACCGCGATCGGCGCCCTGAGCGTGGCCTCCGGCGTCCAGGCGCTTGCCATCGGCGACACCGCAACGGCAACGGGCCTGCGCGCGACCGCGCTCGGCGCTTCCTCCCAGGCGCTCGCGGCCTCGACCGTGGCGCTCGGCGACACCGTCTCGGTGGCGGCCGCGGCCGGCCCGGGCTCGGTCGCGATCGGCCACAACTCGCAGGTGCTGGGCGGCACCGGCGCGGTGGCGATCGGCGAGGGCCAGACGGTGAACGGCGACGGCGCGGTGGCGATCGGCGACCCGAACACCGTCAGCGGCACCGGCGCCATCGGCATGGGCGCCAACAACACCGCCAACGGCAACGCG
>NZ_JBQJIK010000157.1:0-4559 GCF_052078665.1 Inquilinus sp. CA228
CGCCGGGACCTTCTTCTCGATCAGCAGCTCGCGGGCGGCGGCGTTGTTCGCGCTCAGCTCCGGCCCCAGGGCCTGGCGATCCTGCGCCGCCACCTGGGCCTGGGCGGCCGCCAGCCCGGCGCCGGCCATGGCATGGGCCGCGACCGTGACCGCGGTTCGCCATTCCGTCGCCGTCGGCGCGCCGGTTCCGGTGAGCAGCCCATGCGTCCGGGGATCCGGAAGCCCGCCGCCAGCCGCGCCGGCATAGGCCGCGGCGATGGCCGCCGGCCGCTCGTCCAGATACTCGGCCATCACGACGGCGTTACGGGCGACATCGGCGGCAGTCTCGGCCGGCAGGCCGGCGCGTTGGCCGGCTCCGGCAGCGGCCCCGGCCGCGGCGTAGGTCGGGGCCGCCGCCGCGCCAAGATCCCTCCGCGCCTCCGGCGGCAGGCCGTTCGCCAGGGCGACCGCGGCCTCCACCGAGGCACCCGCCTTCAGCGCGTTGAGGGCGGCCGCCTCGGCGATCTGCCGGCCCGGCCCGGCACCCCAAGCCTGCCCGACCCGGCGCAGCACCTCGGTGGCGAAGGGGTCCGACCGCGCCGGCCCGTCGACCAGCTCGACCGCGTCGCCCCGGCCGAGATCGGCGTTGACCAGCCGGTAGCGGTCATCAGCCGTCTCCGGGCCGAGCACGCGCTCGACCAGCACCGGCGCGGATGTCTCGCTGGCCTTGCCGCGGATCATGACCTCGCCGACGCAGCATTCGCGCGACCCGATCTGGCGGAAGCCGGGCTGGAACGGCGCGGTGTTCAGGGCGTCGAACCCGTCGCCAGCCAGCCATCCGGCCGAGGCGGGGATCGCCCGGCCGCCGCGGACGCCCCAGCGGCCTTGCGGCTGCTTGTACAGCTCGACCGTGGTGTCCAGCGTCAGGTCCGCCTTCACCGGATGGAACGTCTCCTGCTCGCCGACGTCCCTGCCGTCGCCGCGGGATTGGCGCTCGGCGACCACCTGCACCGGCGCCGGCCCGCCGACGTCGAGCGATCCGGCGAAGAAGGTCCGGGTCCCGACCGCGATCTCGGTTCGGTCGTTGCCGGTCTGCCGTTTCTGGACGAAGGGATCCAGCGGGTCGCCGGCTTTGGCGCCGGTCCGGACGATCGCCGTGGTCAGCCTGTTGACATACAGGGCCATCCTGGCCCCCGGGATTCGGGATTTCTTCTTCATGGGCTCCCCAATATCCGGCCCGCTTCAGCGGACACGTCTCCGCACATCCGCCGCGACCGGCAGTTCTGCGAGGAGTTGATCAAGATCCGGTGGGATGATCGGCTCTGCCACGACTGTCCCGTTGCCGAGACAGCTGCTGAGCGGATGGCTCATGCTGCGTAACGGATCGGTCATAGTCTGGTAATAGGAAAAGGTTCAGCCGCCCAATGCAGGAACGGCATCACGGTATGCAGATGAATACGATCCGGGGCCGGGAACCCGGCCGTGCCGCCAGCGTTCCGCAGCCAGCTGTTCCCGGATGCGGTCCGGCCCGTCGGCCATCCGCCGGGCGAAGGGCCGGTCGGGGTCGACGGGACGAACAGCGACGCCGGATCCCGACAGGCCGGACTCAGCCGGTCCGGCCGAGCCAGGGGTCCGGGCCTGGGTCGCGCCCGCCGGCGAGCTCGGCCAGGCGATCGAGGTAGTGGCCCCAGCCCTCGGCGTGGCCGGCGCATTGCTCGGCATTGGGCAGGCCGGTGTGGGTCATCTTCAGCAGCGTGCCGTCCGGCTGCTCGATCAGGTCGATCTCGACCAGGCTCGATCCCGGCGGCACGACCTCGCTGCCGTCCCAGCCGAAGCTGTAGGACAGGCGATGCACCGGCACCACCTCGCGGAAGGCGCCGCGGGCGAAACGGGCGCCGGTGACGTTGACCAGGTACAGCCCGCCGGGCTGCGGGTCGAGCTGCGCCTCGGTGCCCATCCAGCGCAGGATCTGCTCCGGGTCGGTCAGCAGCGCGAACACCGCGGCGGGCGGCGCCGGAACATGGGTTTCGCGGTGGACGACGAGGGCGTCTGGCATCGGTCTCCTCCACAGTTGCAGCCTGGGCCGCGGCGATCAGCCCTTCGGCGCGTCGCCGGGCATCACGTCGGGGCCGGGGTCGAGATCGGCGACCACGGCCGCCAGCCGGTCGAGGTAATGCGCCCAGCCCTTGGCATGGGCCGGCACGGCCGAGGGCGGCAGGCCGCTATGGGTCATCCGCATCAGCGTGCCGTCGGGCTGCTCGATCAGGTCGATCTCGATCTGGCTCGACTCCGGCGGGACCTCTTCATTGCCCTCCCAGCCGAAGCTGTAGACCAGGCGGTGCACCGGCACCACCTCGCGGAAGGCGCCGCGCACCTTGTCCTTGCCGTTGACGTCGAGCAAATAGAGGCCGCCCGGCTGCGGCTCCAGCGTCGCGGCGATGCCCATCCAGCGCAGCAGCTTCTGCGGGTCGGTCAGGAAGGCGAAGATGGTGGCGGGCGGCGCCGGAATCCGCATCTCGCGCCGGAAGACGGTCGGCTCGTCCATGGGCTTCCCCTGTCCGCGATCCCGAGTCCAGCCGGCAAAATAACACGGCGCGGCCGGGGTTCACCATCCGCCACAGGATGGCGGGTCGCCTCGGGCCGGCCGCCGGGAGGCGTGCAGGTAGGATCGGCACATCAGCGTCAGCTCGCGTCGCAGCTCCTGCAGCGCGGACGGCGACGCACCGCGCTCGAAGACGACGCGCGTGCTGCCGGCGATGCTGGAGAACACCGCGAAGGCGACGGCCGGCAGGCTTGCGAAATCGGCGTCCGGCGCGCTCGCCAGCAGCCCGGCCGTCGAGGCGACGTTGCGGTCGACCGCCGCCGCCAGCAGCGCGGTCGAATCCAGGTCCTCGGCGATCAGGTACAGGGCCTGGGTGACGTCGAGCCGTTGCGCCTTCGCATCGAGGAAGGCGCCGACCAGGAGCTCCGCCATCTCTGCGCTCGGACGGCCCCGCCCCCGCTCGCAGGCCGCCTCGACGGCATCCGCCACATGCTCCAGATGCCGCTGCAGCACGGCGTAGAGCAGCGCCTGCCTGTGCGGGAAGTACTGGTACATCGTGCCGACCGACACACCTGCCCGCTCCACCACGCGGGTTGTGGTCAGCCGCCGCTCGCCCTCGGCCAGCAGAACCTGAATGGTCGCCTCGAAGATCGCGTCGACGGTGGCCTCGGCCCGCGCCTGGCGCGGCCGTTTCCGGGGCTTCAGGGCATCGGGCGGCGACGAAGGCAAATGCGAATTCCGGAACTGAAGGATCCTTCATATTCTAGCCGCTCCCCTCCCCCACCGCCAGGCCTTTCCATGAGCGTTTCCCCGACTGTCCTGATCATCGGCGCCTCGCGCGGTCTCGGCCTGGCCCTGGCCGGCGAATGGCTGTCGCGCGGCTGGGCCGTGCTCGCAACGGTCCGGGGCGCCGGACGCACCGCCCTGCACGGGCTGGCGGACGCCTCGGACGGCCGGCTCGCCATCGAGCCGCTGGAGATGACCGACCCCGCCGCGGTCGACGCGCTGCGCGACCGGCTGTCGGGCCGCGACCTGGATCTTCTGTTCGTCAACGCCGCCGTGGCCAACGGCGCCGGCGAGCGTGTCGACCAGGTCACGACGGAGGAGTTCACCCGGGTGATGGTGACGAACGCGTTGGGCCCGATGCGCATCGTCGAAAGGCTGGGCGGCCTGGTCCGTCCGGACGGCATGATCGCCGTCATGTCCTCCAGCCTGGGCAGCGTCGCGCTGAACGAGACGGGCGGGTGGGAGGTCTACCGGGGCAGCAAGGCGGCGCTCAACACGCTGATGCGATCCTATGCCGCTCGCCAAGCCGGCGACCGGCGCAGCCTGGCCCTGGTGGACCCGGGCTGGGTCCGGACGGAGATGGGCGGGGCGGAGGCCAGCCTCGGCATCGACCAGAGCATCCCCGGCGTGGCCGACGCGCTGGAGGCGCGGCGGGGCCGGCCCGGATTGCGATATTTCGACTACAGGGGAGAGACCGTGCCCTGGTAGGGCGGCCGCCGGCGCTCTGCGCGGGTGACAGGCCCCGGCCCGCGACGGCATGATCGCGGCATGGATCTGCCCGCGCCCCTCGACTGGCTGCTGGACGAGGCCGGCACCTCGCCCGGACCCGACCGCTTCCTGGCCGAGCTCGGCGGCCGCCTGCTGGCCGATGGGCTGCCGCTGGCCGGCGCCGCCCTGACCCTGGCGGTGCCGCACCCGATCGTCGCCCGCCGCACCTGGCTGTGGCGGGCCGGGACCGGGGCGGTGATCGAGGCGCTGGGCTTCGCCGGCATGCCGCTGGCGGCGGCCGGCCCGCCCGGCCGGGGCGGCCGCGACTGGCTGTCGGGGCTGGGGCCGGGCCCGGTGCAGGAGCAGACCGCCGGGCCGGCGGTGCTGGCCTGGGCCGGGACTCGGCCGTTCGAGGCCGACGAGACCGCCCGGCTGCGCCAGGCCGCGCGCTTCGCCGCGGCGCCGCTGGCCGCCCTGGCGTCGCGGGCGGCGCTGGCCGCCCTGCTGGAGGCCTATCTCGGCCGCCGCAGCGCCGCCCGGGTCC
>NZ_JBQJIK010000158.1:0-4506 GCF_052078665.1 Inquilinus sp. CA228
CATGGGCGAGCGCGCGCATCCTGCCGCCCCGGCGATCACGCCGGCGATGATGTTCCTGATGGCGGTCGCCTGCGGCGCCTTCGCCGGCGGCGCCATCGGCTCCGCCATCGCCAGCGGCACCTTCAGCACGGGCGGCTGGTCGCTGGTCAGCTGGGTCGGCCTCGCCTTCCCCGCCGTGGCGCTGATGCTGTATACGACCGAGCTGTTCTGCCGCCGGCCTGTGCCGCGCCGCGCCTGAGGGCCGGCCCCGGGTCGGCCCGCACAGGAGGAGCCGACCGTGACCGACATCGCCGAATCCTGGTGGCGGGATCTCCGCCGCACCCGCCCCGAGCTCGGCCTGCCCGAGCGCTACGACCTCTGGTATTTCGGCGACAGCGAGGCGCTGGCGCGCGAGCTGCTGGACCTGGTTCTGGCCGGCACCAAGACCGCGACCGCCGGGCTGGTCTGGGGCGCCGACGAGGCCGGCACGCCGAAGCCGGGCGGCCACAGCCTGATCACCGACTTCGCCGGCACGCCGCATTGCGTGCTGCAGACGGTCGAGGTGCGGGTGCTGCCCTTCGACCAGGTCGACGCCGCCTTCGCCCATGACGAGGGTGAAGGCGACCGTTCGCTCGCCTTCTGGCGCGACGCGCATTGGAGCTTTTTCGGCCGCCGCTGCGCCGAGATCGGCCGCCAGCCGGCGCTCGACATGCCGGTGTTCTGCGAGCGCTTCCGCCTGGTCTACCCGCCGCCGCGAGGCTAGCCGCGGCCCTCGGCCTCCCAGTTCAGCCGCTTGCGGTAGATGGTCGAGGCGCTGATGCCGAGCAGCGCCGCGGCGCGCGGCACATTGCCGTCGCAGGCCGCGATCGCGTCCTCGATCGCATCCTTCTCGATCATCCACAGCGGCCGGACCGACGATCCCTTGCCGTTCGCGACGCCCGGCGGCGGCTCGACCGCCGGGCGGCTGGGCTGGGCCGCCGGGATCAGGGTCCGCACCGGCGACGGCAGCATCGCCCGGGTCACCAGCGTCCCGTCATGCAGCACGACGATGTTGCGGATCACGTTCTGCAGCTGGCGGACATTGCCCGGCCAGGCGTAGCGCTGCAGATCCTCCGCCACCTCGAGGTCGAAATCGCTGAAGCTCTTGCCCTCCTCCGCCGCGTAGTCGTGCAGGAACTGGCGCGCGATCAGCAGCACGTCGTCCTCGCGCTCGCGCAGCGGCGGCAGGATCACCGGGATCACCAGCAGGCGATAGTACAGGTCCTCGCGGAACCGTCCCAGGCGCACCTCCTCGGCCGGGTCGCGGTTGGTGGCGCAGACGATGCGCAGATCGACCTTGCGCTCGCGGCTGCCGCCGACCGCCGTCACCTGCCCGGTCTGCAGGAAGCGCAGCAGCTTGGTCTGCAGCTCCGCCGGCAGCTCGCAGATCTCGTCCAGGAACAGGGTGCCGCCATCGGCCCGGACCGCGGCGCCCTCACGATCGGCCACCGCGCCGGTGAAGGCGCCCTTCACATGGCCGAAGATCTCCGATTCCATCAGGTCGCGCGGTATGGCGCCGCAGTTCAGCGCCACGAAGGGGTGGTCGTGCCGCGGGCTGCGGCGGTGCACGGCCTCGGCGCACAGCTCCTTGCCGGTGCCGCTCTCGCCGGTGACGAACACGGTGGCCTTCGACGCCGCCGCCGAATCGATGATCCGGTACACCGCCTGCATCGCCAGCGACCGGCCGATGAAGCCGTAGTAGCGGTCGCGGCCGAGATCCTCGCGCCAGGCTTCGACCTCGCGCTGCAGCCGCATCCGCTCCAGCGTGTTGCGGACGGTCACCGTCAGCCGGTCGCCGGGGAAGGGCTTGACCAGGAAGTCGAAGGCGCCGAGCCGCATCGCCTCGACCGCGATGTTGACCGAGCCATGGGCGGTGATCACGATTGCCGCCACCGGGATCTGCTGCTCGCGGATATGCTGCAGGATCTCCATGCCGTTCATGTCCGGCAGGTTCAGGTCGAGCAGCACGGTCGCATAGCGCCCCTTCGCCAGCGCCGCGAGCGCGTCGGCCCCGGTCTCGGCATGATCGACGGCGATGCCTGCCTTGGCCAAGGTCTCGATGTAGAGCCGCGCCAGCGCCGGCATGTCCTCGACCAGGAGCACGGCGGCGGGGTCGGCCGCCTGCGGTTCAGCGAGGGGCGCCATGGCGATATCGTGGCCTAGGGAGGCATCCATCTTCAACAATAGCCCGCAACAAGAATTCGTCTTAAACGCAACGACGTGCCGAGCCTGCCCCGCCACGACGAACGGTCCAGAGACAGAAAGAATGCCATGATAGGTCCGAAAACGATTCTGATCGATGGAATTTGGAACGGCGCGGAGGATGGCCGCACCATCCCGGTGATCGACCCGTCGACCGGGGCGGCGTTCGACAGCCTCGCCTGCGGCGGCGCGGCCGAGATCGACGCCGCGGTGCGGGCCGCGCGCCGGGCCTTCGACGACGGGCCCTGGGGCCGGATGCCGGCGGTCGAGCGTGGCCGCATCCTGACCCGCATCGGCCGCGCCATTGAGGCGGATTTCGAGACGCTGTGGCGACTCGAGGCTGCCGATGCCGGCAAGCCGGTGAAGCAGGCCAAGGCCGACATCACCGCCTGCGCCCGCTATTTCGAGTTCTACGGCGGCGCCTGCGACAAGCATCACGGCACCACCCTGCCGTACCTCGACGGCTACACCGTGCTGACGGTGAAGGAGCCCTACGGCATCACCGGCCACGTCATCCCGTGGAATTACCCGGCGCAGATCTTCGGCCGCACCATCGGCGGGGCGCTGGCCGCGGGCAATGCCTGCGTGCTGAAGCCGGCCGAGGATGCCTGCCTGACGCCGCTGCGGATCGCCCAACTGGCGCTGGAGGCCGGGCTGCCGCCGGGCGCGCTGAACGTGGTCACCGGCCTGGGCGCCGAGGCCGGGGCGGCCCTGGCGTCGCATCCCGGCATCGACCACATCAGCTTCACCGGCTCGCCCGCCACCGGCGCCGCGATCCAGGCCGCGGCCGCGACGTTCAACCGGCCGGTGACGATGGAGCTGGGCGGCAAGTCGCCGCAACTGGTGTTCGACGATGCCGATGCCGAGGCCGCCCTGCCCTTCGTCACCGCGGCGATCGTGCAGAATGCCGGCCAGACCTGCTCCGCCGGCAGCCGCCTGCTGCTGCAGGACGGCATCGCCGACGCGTTCCTGGCAGCATTGGGAGAGCGCTTCAAGGCGCTGGAGACCGGCCCCTGGGACCGCGACCCGGATTGCGGCCCGCTGATCAGCGCCCGGCAGCAGGAGCGGGTGCGCGGCCATCTCGACCGCGCCCGGGCGGATGGGCTGCCGGTGCTGGCCGAAGGCCGCCTCTCCCCGAACGCCCCGGCCGGCGGCTTCTACCAGGTGCCGACCCTGATCGGCGACGTCCCGCCCGGCCATCCGCTGGCGCAGGAGGAGGTGTTCGGCCCGGTGCTGGCGGTGCTGCGCTTCCGCGACGAGGAGGAGGCGATCCGCCTGGCCAACGGCACCGAGTTCGGCCTGGTTGCCGGGGTCTGGACCCGCGACGGCGCCCGCCAGCTGCGCTGCGCCCGCCGGGTCCGGGCCGGCCAGGTCTTCGTCAACAACTACGGCGCCGGCGGCGGCGTCGAGCTGCCCTTCGGCGGCATGAAGCGCTCCGGCTTCGGCCGCGAGAAGGCGATGGAGGGGCTGGACCATTTCAGCGTGACCAAGACCATCGCCATTAGGCACGGGTAGCGCCGGCCCAAGCCGGGCGCCGGGCTGATTGGGCCGCCGCCCCGGCGGCGCCGGGACCGGCTACAGCACGAAGTCCGTCGCCGCGAGGGCGATGGTGCCGGTGAGCTGGATGTGGAAGTCGGACACCGAATCGCCGTTGACGTCGCCGGCGATGGTGGTGACGCCGCCGACCGCCGAGGTCCGGAGCTGCCCGGCGACGCCGGTGTAGAGGGCACCGCCGATGAAACTGAAGGCCTGGTTCCCGGCGGCCACGGTGTTCGCGTCGATCGCCGACAGGTCGATCCTGTCCGCCTGGGCCCGGCTGAAATCGGTGATCCGGTCGGCCCCGGCCCCGACCGGGCTTTCCGCCGCGCCGCCGTAGACGAAACCGTCCGCCCCGGCGCCGCCGGTGAGCGTGTCCTTCCCGCCGGCCCCGGTGAGCACGTCGTTGCCGTTCCAGCCCTGCAGCACATTGGCGCCGGTCGACCCGACCAGGCTGTCGTTGCCTTGGCTGCCGGAAAGGTTCTCGATGCCGAGCAGGGTGTCGCCCTGGGCGTCGCCGCCGCTGCCGAGGCCGGTCGTGAGGTTCACCGTGACCCCGGCCGAGCCGGTGAACCAGCTGGCGGTGTCGGTGCCGGTGCCGCCGTCGAGCCGGTCGGCCCCGGCGCCGCCGCGGAGCACATCGTCACCGGCGTTGCCCTGGAGCACATTGGCGCCGGCGCTGCCGATCAGGCTGTCGCCGCCCTGGCTGCCCGAGAGGTTCTCGACGGCGACCAGGACATCGCCCTGGGC
>NZ_JBQJIK010000159.1:0-4434 GCF_052078665.1 Inquilinus sp. CA228
CGGACCGGCGGTCGCGCTGGGCCTGATCGGCACGCTCAGGGTACTGGCCTGCCTGGTGTTCGCGCTGCATGCCGCCGGGCTGCTGCCCGGGCTGCCGCTGCTGTTCGGCGCCGCGGCGCTGCAGACGCTGATCCGCACCACCGAGCTGGTGGTGCTGTTCAGCCTGTTCATGACCGTGGCCTCGCCCGCCCAGCCGGGCACCGACTTCACCATCCTGGCCTGCGCCCAGTACGCGGCCTATCTGCTGGGCTCGGTGCTGTCCGGCATGCTGGCGGACAGCTTCGGCTACGCCTGGCTGTTCGGCCTGGGGACCGCCCTGTCCGTGGTCGTTCTGGCCGGATCGCTGGCCCTGCTCGCCGGACGGGACAGGGCGGAGCGCGTAAGGCGAGCCTGAACGGCAAAGCCCCGCCTTTGCGGGGCGGGGCTTCGTGTCAGGTCGCGACGCCGAGGCTACGGCTTCTTGGCAGCATCCGGGCGCGGCAGGGACAGGGTCCCGTCCGAGCCGCCCAGCAACCCGGTCCGGAAGTAGACCGCCAGCTTCTCCCGCGTGTCGGCGATGTCCATGTTGCGCATGGTCAGCTGCCCGATCCGGTCGGCCGGGGTGAAGGCGCCGGCGCCGCTCTCCATCGTCAGCCGCTCGGGGTCGTAGGTGAGGTTCGGGCTGGTGGTGTCGAGCAGGGAATAGTCGTTGCCGCGGCGCAGCTCAAGCGTCACCTCGCCGGTCACCGCGCGCGCGATCCAGCGATGGGCCGATTCCCGCAGCATCAGGCTCTGCGGGTCGAACCAGCGGCCCTGATACAGCAGGCGGCCGAGGCGGCGGCCGTTGCTGCGGTACTGCTCGATCGTGTCCTCGTTGTGGATGCCGGTCACCAGCCGCTCATAGGCGATGTGCAGCAGCGCCATGCCGGGCGCCTCGTAGATGCCGCGGCTCTTCGCCTCGATGATGCGGTTCTCGATCTGGTCGCACATGCCGAGGCCGTGCCGGCCGCCGATGACGTTGGCCTCGGTGAACAGGGCCAGCGCGTCGTCAAAGCTCTGCCCGTTCAGGGCGACCGGCCGGCCTTCCTCGAACCGCACCGACACCGTCTCGGCCTTCACCGCCACGTCGTCGCGCCAGAACGCCACGCCCATGATCGGCTTGACGATGGCGATCCCGGTGTTCAGGAACTCAAGGTCCTTCGCCTCATGCGTGGCGCCCAGGATGTTGCTGTCGGTCGAGTAGGCCTTTTCGACGGAGGCTTTGTACTCGAACCCCGCCGCCGCCATGTACTCGCTCATCTCCTTGCGGCCGCCGAGCTCGTCGATGAAGCGCTGGTCGAGCCACGGCTTGTAGACCTGCAGGTTCGGGTTGACGAGCAGGCCGTAGCGGTAGAACCGCTCGATGTCGTTGCCCTTGTAGGTGCTGCCGTCGCCCCAGATGTCGACGCCGTCCTCGCGCATCGCCTCGACCAGCAGGGTGCCGGTCACCGCGCGCCCGAGCGGCGTGGTGTTGAAGTAGGTCGCCCCCGCCGTGCTGATGTGGAAGGCGCCGCACTGGATGGCGGCGATGCCCTCGGCGACCAGCTGCGTGCGGCAATCGATCAGCCGCGCCGTCTCGGCGCCATAGGCAAGGGCCTTGCGCGGAATGTCGTCGTAGTCGCTCTCGTCGGGCTGGCCGAGATTGGCGGTGTAGGCGCAGGGGCGCGCGCCCTTGGAGCGCATCCAATGCACGGCGGCGCTGGTGTCCAGACCGCCCGAGAATGCAATGCCGACGCGCTTGCCGACGGGAAGATCGTGGAGAATGTTCGCAACCAACCGTTTGCTCCGGAATTCTGTCTGCAGCCTCACCCGGCCGCCGGCAAGCTAGCCCGGTTGCCGGCGAATGTTAAGGGCTGCCCGGTGTTTCATGCTTCCGGGTCAGGCCCTAAGGTGGACAAATGCGATTCACATTCCTGCATGCGGCCGATCTGCACCTCGGCAGCCCGCTGACGGGCCTCGGCCTCAAGGACCCGGAGGTCGCCCGGCGCTTCGCCTCGGCGAGCCGCGAGGCCTTCTCCGATCTCGTCACCCAGGCGATCGAGGCGAAGGTCGCCTTCGTCGTCGTCGCCGGCGATGTCTATGACGGCGAGTGGCGCGATACGTCGATCGGCCTGTTCTTCAACCGCGAGGTGGCGCGGCTGGACCGGGCCGGCATTCCGCTGTTCCTGCTGAAGGGCAACCACGATGCCGAGAGCGTCGTGACCAAGACCATCTCGCTGCCCGATTGCGTTTCGGAGTTCCCGACCGGCCGGCCCGGGACGTTCCGGATCGAGAGCCTGAAGGTCGCCCTGCATGGTCGTGGCTTCCCCGACCGCGCCGTTCCCGAAAACTACGCGCTGGGCTACCCCGACCCGGTGCCCGGCTGGGTCAATATCGGCGTGCTGCACACCTCCTGCGACGGCCGGCCGGGCCATGCGGTCTACGCCCCCTGCACCGTCCAGGACCTGGCCTCGCGCGGCTACCAGTACTGGGCGCTGGGCCACGTCCATGAGTACGAGGAGCTGTCGCGGGACCCCTGGATCGTCTATCCGGGCAATCTGCAGGGCCGCAGCGTCCGGGAATGCGGCCCGAAAGGGGCCGTCCTGGTCGACGTCGCCGACGGCCACATCGTTGGCACCACGCGCCTTGCCCTCGACCGGGCCCGCTGGGCTGTCGCCGCCATCGACCTGACCGGCATCGAGGATGAAGCCGGCGCCCTGCGACGGATCGAGGAGGCTATCGCGCCGGAGGCCGCGGCGGCGGAGGGGCGGCTGCTGGCCCTGCGCATCCGGCTGACCGGCATCACGCCGCTGCACCACCGGCTGACGGCCGATCCGGAACGGATGGCCGACGAGGTCCAGGCCGCCGCCAACCGGATCCACGAGGACATCTGGCTCGAACGCCTGCGGATCGAGACGGAGGATCCCGAGCCCACCGCCGACGACGCCCTGGCCTCGCTCGACCTCTCCGCTCTCCTCGAGGGCTTGGAGCAGGACCCGCAGTTCCAGGCGCGGGCGGCCGAGCTGGTTGCCACGATCACGGGCAAGCTGCCGGGCGGGATCGTGAGCGACGGGCCGCCCCTTGCCTCGGATCTGGGCGCGCTGCTGGAAGAGGCGCGGGCGATGCTGGTCGCACGGGCGACGGCCGGCACGGCGCGCTGACCGATGCGCCTGCTGCGACTGGACCTCGACCGCTACGGCCCCTTCACCGGCCGGACCCTGGATTTCCCGCCGGGGGCGAGGCTGCACATCGTCCACGGGCCGAACGAGGCGGGCAAGAGCTGCGCCCTGGCCGCCGTCACCGACCTGCTGTTCGGCATCGAGCGGCTGACCCGCTACGACTTCCTGCACGAGGGCAAGGACCTGCGGATCGGCGCCGAGATCATCGGCCGGGATGGCGGCCGTCTCACCTTCCGCCGGCGCAAAGGCAACAAGAACACGCTGCTCGGTCCCGACGACAGCCCGATCGCGGACGACGCCCTGCTGCCCTATCTCGGCAGCCTGACGCGCGACGTGTTCTGCCGCGCCTTCGGGCTCAACGCCGAGACCCTGCGCCGTGGCGCCGAGGACATGCTGCGCAGCGACGGCGAGGCGGGCGCCAGCCTGTTCGCCGCGGCCTCCGGCCTGCGCGGGCTGAGCGATCTGCGGCGGAGCCTGGAGGACGAGGCGAACGCCATCTTCGCCCCCCGCGCGTCGAAGGACCGCCGCTTCTACCAGGCGCTCGATCGCTTCGAAGACGCGCGCAAGGCGATCCGCGAACGCGAGCTGAGGGCCGGCGACTGGAAGGCGCTCAACGAGTCGATCGACAGCCTCGCCACCCGTCTCGGCGACATCAGGGCGCAGCGCAACGGGATCGCCGCGGCGCGATCGCAGCTGGCGCGGCTGAAACGCGTCGGCCCGCTGATGCGGCTGCTCGACGAGCATCTCGTCCGGCTCGACGCCTTCGCCGACCTGCCGCAGCTTGCTCGAGGCGCCGCCGAAGCGCTGCGCGACAGCCTCGGCGCCGTCACCCAGGCCGCGGAGGGGCTGCGTCGAGCGGAGGCGGACCTGGCCACGGCCCGGCAGGACCTCGACGGCATCGTCGTCGACGAGGCCCTGACCGTTGCCGCCGACCAGGTCGTGCAGATCTTCGGCGAGAGCGGCGGCCATGCCGCAAGCCGGCGCGACCTGCCCCGCATCCAGGCGGAACTCGACGATCTGGAGCGGACCCTGGCCGCGCTGGCCGGCCGGCTCGGCCAGGAGCCCGGCGCGATCCAGACAGTCCAGCCGAGCGACGCGGCGCAGGCGCAGCTTCAGCGCCTGATCGCCGGCGGCCGGGCCCTGGCGGAGACACGGCGCGGGCAGCGCGCCGCGATCGAGCGCGAGACGGCCACCCTCGCCGAGCTGCAGCGCCAGCAGGCCGAACAGGGCGGCCTCAGCGACCCGCGGCCGCTGCAGC
>NZ_JBQJIK010000016.1:0-106631 GCF_052078665.1 Inquilinus sp. CA228
GCGCCGGCCATCACCCTGGGCCGGATCTGCACCGTCGACGACCCGCAGCGGCTATCGCGGGTGCGCGCGGCGCTGCCGGCCTATGCCGGCATCGAGACCGACTGGCTGCCGGTGCTGGCCGCCGGCGCCGGAACCGGCAAGGGCCTCTCCGTCCTGCCCGAGCTCGACGACAGCGTCCTGATCCTGTTCCCCGACGGGGACCCCGCCCGCGGCATCGTGATGGGCGGCCTGTTCGGCGAGCGCGAATGGCCCGGCGCCGCCGGCGAGGGCCGGCGATCCTTCACTTTCCGCTCGCCGAGCGGCCAGGTCTTCACGCTCGACGGCGAGCGGGCGCTGGCGCGGCTTGAGACCTCCGCCGGCGACATGCTCGAGCTCGGCCCGGACGGCACCGTCCTGCGGTCGACCACCGACCTCACCATCGAGGCGCCCGGCCGCAGGGTCACCATCCGCGCCAACGCCATCGACTTCAGGAAGGGTTGAGACATGCTGTGGCTGACCGAGGACGCCGTTCTGATCTGCGACCATGGCGGGCAGGTGACGATCAAGCCGACCCAGACCCTGGTCCGCATCGAGGACCGCCAGGTGCTGGTGGACGACGACCCCGAGCACCGCAACATCCGGCACTGCCCGAACACCAACCCGGTCGTCGGCCTGCGCCCCTGCCTGAACACGCTGGCCGTCCGCGAGGGCTATTCGACGCTGCTGACGGTGGAGGGCGAACCGGTCTGCCTCGACTCCGTCCGCGGGCTCACCGACGGCTCTCCCCCCGGCATCGTCAACTACAAGGTCGTCGAGCCCGGCCAGCCTTTCGTGACGGCGGACGCATGAGCCCGGCGATGCGCGGATGGCGGTTCGATGGCGTGGCCCTCGGCGGCGGCCTCGGCGACGGGCCTGCGCCCGGCGGGCCGCTGCTGACCCCGGCCGGCGGCGTGGCCATGATCGCGGACGACGTCATGGTGCGGCAGTCGATCATCCTGCTGCTGACGACGATCCCCGGCGAGCGGGTGATGCGGCCCGACTACGGCTGCCCGCTGCACCGCCTGATGTTCGCGCCCAACGACGCCACCACCGCCGGCCTGGCGATCCACTACATCCGCCAGGCGCTGCAGCGCTGGGAGCCCCGCATCGACGTCCTGCGCCTCGACGCGGGCGCTGCGATCGCCGGCGAGCCGGGGGAGGACAGCGGGACCCGTCTCACCGTCGAACTGGACTACCGGGTCCGGTCGACCAACGGTCTCGGCCGAGTGGCCTTCTCGGTCGATCTGAACGGAGGCGTCGTCTGATGCCGCTGCCCAGCCCCAAGCTCGACGATCGCACCTTCCGCCAGCTGGTGGCCGAAGCCCTCACGGTCGTCGACCGCACCTGTCCGGCCTGGACGGACCGGTCACCGAGCGATCCCGGCGTGACCCTGATCGAGGCCTTCGCCTTCCTCACCGACAACCTTCTCTACCGGCTCAACCGGGTGCCCGAGAAGGTCTATGTCAGCCTGCTCAACCTGATGGGCATCAAGCTGCGGGCCCCGGCCGCGGCATCGGTCACCCTGACCTTTGCGCGCGGCGGCAAGGCGACGGGGGCGATCGCCATCCCACAGGGCACCCGGGTCGCGACCACCGACGGTTCGGTCGAATTCGTGGTGACGCGCGGCGGCACCCTGGCGGAAGGCCAGGCCAGCCTGGATCTGCCCGCCCTGCATTGCGAGCCGGTGGCGGGCGAGCTGACCGGGCTTGGGTCCGGCGCGCCGGGCCAGAGCGTCCGGCTGAAGCGGCCGCCGGTGATCGCGCCGTCGGGCGACGATCTTGACCTCGTCGTCGGCGTCGAAACGGCCCCGCAGGAGCTGGCGGAAGGCAGTCCGTCGCGGGCCTTCGACGGCAAGGCCTATCGCATCTGGACCGAGGTCGACAGCTTCGCCGATTGCGCCCCCGGGGACTGCGCCTATGTCGTCGACCGGGCCGAGGGCCGGATCGTCTTCGCCCCGGCCCGCGCCGGCGGCATGGACGGCGCCGCGACCCTGGCCGCGACGCCGCCGGCCAACCGCGAGATCCGGGTCTGGTACCGCCGTGGGGGAGGGCGCTCGGGCAATGTCGCGGCCGGCACCCTGACGGTGCTCAAGGACGTGCCCGACGGGGTGACGGCCAGCAACGCCGAGCGCGCCGTCGGCGGCGCCGACGGCGAGGCGGTGCAGGACGCCATGCGGCGCGGGCCGGAGATCCTCGGCTACAGCCGATGCGCGGTCACCGCGCGGGACTTCGAGCGCCTGGCCGCCGGCGTCGGCGGCGTGGCGCAGGCCCGGGCCTATGCCCAGGCCCAGGCCTGGCGGCATGCCGATCCGGGCGTGGTCGAGATCCTGCTGGTGCCGTCGATCGAGGCCGATGCTTCGCCCCAGGACGCGGTGACGCCGGAGGTGCTGACCCAGCATCAGGTCGAGGCGTTGCGGACGCGGGTCGACAAGATCGTCGATGCCCGGCGGCCGCTCGGGGTGCGGACGGTCGTCGGCTGGGCCCACGGCCGCGCCGTGTCGGTCACCGCCCGGGTCGTGGTCGGGCGGCAGGAGGATGCCGCCTCGGTCGAGACCCGGCTGCACCGCCGCCTGAACCTGCTGTTCTCACCGCTGCGCGACCGGCCCTTCGGCCGGGTGATCCGGGTGTCGGACGTCTACGAGGCGCTGCTGTCGGAGCCGGGCGTGCAATATGCCGACCAGATCTCCCTCGCCGTCGACGACGCGCCGAATCGCGACGTGATCGACATGGTGCGGGACCCGCATCAGCCGCGGACCTGGTTCGCCGCCGCGGCGGACGGGCTGCACCGGACCCTGGACGACGGCGACAGCTGGGCCCGCATCTTTGCCGATCCGGGCGAGACGGTGCGCTTCATCCGCCGCGACCCCGACCATCCGGGACTGCTGGCGCTCGGCGTCCAGCGCGGGGATCAGGGCGCCATCCACATCTCCCGCGACTGCGGCGAGACCTGGACCCGCAACGCGGCCGCGTTCGAATTCCCCGTGACCGACGCCGTCTGGCTCACCCGGGCCGGCCTGTCCGAGCTGCTGATCGCGGCCGAGCGCGGCCTGTTCCGGATCCAGCCCGGCCGCGACAGCGGGCCCGTGGCGATCAAGGTCGGCGACGCCGCAATCGACGACCGCGGTTTCTACGCCGTGACCACCGTGACCTCGCCCTCGGGCGTGATCATGGTGGCCGCCGCGGCGCGGATGAAGGGGGGGGTCTTCCTGTCCGCCGCTGCCGGGCTGTCGGAGACCTTCCGCCCGATCGGCCTGAAGGACAAGGACGTCCGGGTCCTGGTGGTCCAGCGCTACAACGCGCGCGACTATCTCTGGGCCGGCCTCTCGGCCGAGGCCGGGCAGCAGGGCGAGGGCGCCGCGCGCATCGAGCTGCGGGTCACCGGCGAGGATGATGCGGAAGGCTGGAAGCGGGTCAATCTCGGCTGGCAGGGCGGCTCCTGCGAAGGCCTGGCCTTCGCCGGCAACATGGTCCTGGCCGGGTCGAACCGGGCAGGGGTGCTGATCCTCGACAACAGCGCGGCCGCACCGACCTGGGAGGCCAGCAAGCTCGGTTCCGGCCTGCCGATCCGGGACAAGGACCGGCTATGGCATCCGGTTCTGGCGGTCGCCGCGGCGCCGCCCGCCGCGGATGGCGGTGTCGTCGCACTGGCCGGCGGGCCGGTGGGGCTGTGCCGCAGCGCCGATGGCGGACAGACCTTCGTGTCGGTGTCGGCCACCGTGTTCAACGACCGCGCGCCGCTGCCGCGCAACTGGCTGTACTGCGCCGGCCGCCACAGCATCACCGTCGTCTCGGGCGATCCCGGGGGAGGTGGGTCGTGAAGGCCGACCAGATCGCCCGCTTCCTGCCGGAGACCTACCGGGCGGCGCTCGGCTCCGGCCGCCTGCTGGAAACCTTGCTCGTGGTCATGGAGACGATGCACGCCCCGGCGGACGCCGTGCTCGACGGCCTCGACAGCCATTTCGACGCGCGGCGGACCCCGGACCGGTTCGTGCCCTATCTCGCGAGCTGGCTCGACCTCGACCGCTACCTGGACTGGCCGGGCGGACCCCAGGCGCCGCCGCGCTACGCCGCCGGCCTGGGGCGGCTGCGCGAGCTGACCGCCCAGGCGGCGGAGCTCGGCCGCTGGCGCGGCACCTCCGACGGGCTGCTGCGCTTCCTCGAGGTCGCGACCGGTATTCCCGGTTTCGCCATCGAGGAGAACCCGCCGGACGAGCAGGGCGCACCGCGGCCGTTCCATCTTCGGGTCCGTGCCCCGCCGGCGGCACTGGAGGTGAAGGATCTCGTGTACCGCGTGATCGAGGCGGAGAAGCCGGCCCACGTCACCAGCGAGGTCGAATTCGAGGGGGGCCGCCCGGCGGCCGGAGAATTGAGTAGAAAGGGATAGTCAAATGCCGAGTTTCGAGATTCCGGATATTCCGCCCAAGGCCCAGCTGAAGCAGGAGACCGAAAACAACCAGACGGTCAGCACCGGCGCGGTCACCTTCACCGTCACCAACAAGACCGGCCAGGGCCTCTCCGGCCGGGTCACGATCGAGCCGCAGGGCGAGGCCAAGGCGGAGTGGTTCAGCGTCGACGGCGAGAGCGAGCGCCAGTTCGCCGCCGGCGGCACCCACACCTTCACCGTCCGGATCAAGACCCCGCCAGCGGCGACGGCCGGGACCTATTCCCTCAAGGTCAGGGCGGTGGCGATAAACGACCCGGACAACGACTTCGCGGAAAGCCCGGTCGTCGTCTTCGACATCGCCGCCCCGCCGGTCGTCGATACCAAGAAGAAGAAGCTGCCCTGGTGGATCTTCGTCGCGATCGGCGGCGGCGTCGCCGTGGTCGCCGGCGTGGTGGTGGCGGTCATCCTGTTCACGGGCGGCGGCGGGACGAAGGTCCCGAATGTGGTCGACCTTCCATTCACCGAGGCCGAGCAGCAGCTCACCGCAGCCAAGTTCACCGTCGTCCAGGACAACGACGCCGACAGCGACAAGGCGCCGGGCACCGTCACCGGCCAGGACCCCGGGGCGGACACCGAGGCGGACGAGGGGGCCCAGGTCACGCTGCGCGTCGCCCAGGGCGTGGAGGTGCTGAACGTCGTCGGCCAGCCCTTCGCGGCGGCGGAGAACGCGCTTCGGCTCGGTCACGGCTTCAAGGTCGAGCGGGTCGTCGGTCAGGCCGGCGGCAAGGCCCCCGAGACCGTGGTCGGCCAGGTTCCGCTGCCGCCCGAGCGGGCGGCGCGCGGCGGGACGGTGAAACTGACGGTCGATCCCGGCGTCGCGGTTCCCAACATGCCCATCCCGACGACGCAGCAGACCGCCGTGAACACCCTGCAAGGCGCCGGGCTCGGCGTCCGGATCACCGGCCGTTGTCAGGTTTCGGGGATAGTCGACGAGGTTATCGACATCAGCCCGGCCCGGGGAGCCTTCGTCGCCAAGGGGGCGACGGTCGACCTGATTATCCGTGTCCGGTCCACAATCGGCAGCTGCTTCATCATCCCGCCGATCTTTCTCAAGCCTACCGATCGCTTCGTCTTCAGACCAGTCACCCAGTAGCCGCGGCAGAGGACAGCAGCGGCCATGGCACCGATCTTCGCCCTCGAGCCCCGTCCCGGCGGCGCTGGGCATCGGCGTCCTGGTCGCTGTCGGCCCACGCCACCAGCGCAGTCGAATTCGAGGACGCCGACCAGCGACCGGAGAATGAGCAGAGAGGAATAGTCATGCCGAGTTTCGAGATTCCGGATATTCCGCCGAAGGCCGCGCTGAAGCACGAGACCGAGGGCGACCAGACCTTCAGCACCGGCGCGGTCACCTTCACCGTCACCAACAAGACCAACCAGGGTCTCTCCGGCCGGGTCACGATCGAGCCGCAGGGCGAAGCCAAGGCGGAGTGGTTCAGCGTCGACGGCGAGAGCGAGCGCGACTTCGCCGCCGGCGGCACCCACACCTTCACCGTCCGGATCAAGACTCCACCGACGGCGACGGCGGGGACCTATTCCCTCAAGGTCCGGGCGGTGGCGATCAACGACCCGGACAACGACTTCGCGGAAAGCCCGGTCGTCGTCTTCGACGTCGCCGCCCCGCCGGTCGCCGCCCCGAAGAAGGGGCTGCCGTGGTGGATCTTCGCCGCGATCGGCGGCGGCGTCGCCGTGGTCGCCGCGGTGGTGGCGGTGATCTTCCTGTGGCCGGCCAGCGGAACGAAGGTCCCGAACGTGGTCGACCTTCCGTTCGTCGAGGCCGAGCAGCAGCTCACCGCAGCCAAGTTCACCGTCGTCCAGGAGACCGACCCCGACAGCGACAAGGCGCCGGGCATCGTCACCGGCCAGGACCCGGCGGCCGAGACCAAGCTGAAGGACGGCGGCCAGGTCACGCTGCGCGTGGCCGCGGGCGCCGAGCTGCCGAACGTCGTCGGCCAGCTGTTCCCGGCGGCGGAGAGCACGCTCCGGGTGAGCCATGGCTTCCGGGTCGAGCGGATCGCCGGTGCCGCCGGTGGCAAGGCCCCCGAGACCGTGGTCGGCCAGGATCCGATGCCGCCGGCGCAGGTGGCGCGCGGCGGGACGGTGAGGCTGACGGTCGATCCCGGCGTCGGCGTTCCCGCCATCGCGGTGCCGACGACGCAGCAGGCCGCCACGAGCAGCCTGCAGTCCGCCGGCCTCGCCCCCCGGATCAGCGGCCGATGCGAGGCGGGAACGCCGGATCAGGTCATCGCCGTCGTCCCGGCGTCGGGAACCCTGGTCGCCAAGGGATCGGCGGTCGACCTGACGATCCGCGTCTCGCCCAGCACCATCGGCTGCCGGTTGCGCGGCCCGATCCGGCCGGACGAGCGCGTCGTGCTCAGGCCGCTCACCCCATAACCGCTGCGATACGGAGGCCTATTCCATGATGGCACGGATCTTCGCCCTCGAGCCGCTTCTGGTCGCTCTGGGCATCGGGCTGGTCGGGGCGATCCTCGCCGCGATCATTCGGGCGGTAAAAGGCGACGGCGCCGGGTCGGTGGCGCTGCGCGCCCTCGAGACCTTCCTCACCGCGGCGCTGGGCGCGTTCCTGGCCCGCGCCTTCATCAGCCTGGTGCTCGATCTCGGCGGCAACACCGACGGCACGGTCGTGGTCACCAGCCTGCTGTTCACGATCTGGCCCGGCGTCATCAACCTGGTGAGCTGGGCCTTCGGTGACCCGATCATCGGCGTCGATGGGCTGCTCTGGATCGCGCTTGTCATCGGCGGCCTGGTCGGGCTGAACGACGGGCTCTGGGCGATCCAGCGCTGGCTCGGCTTCGGCGTCCTGACCTTCCTGCTCGACGTCACCTGGGGGCTCGCCGGATCGACCAACGGTGTGCTCCTGCACCTGATCAACATCGTCTGGGGCGATCATGCCGATGGCGAACCGGAGAACCGGCAATCGGCGCATCGCTACAGGAGCGGCTTCTGCCTGAAGAAGGACTTCGCCTTCACCCAAGGGGCGGTAATGAGCCGGATGCTGCACACAAACTCCGGCGACCACCGGCCCGGCTCGGCCCTGCACAACCACGAATTCATCCATGTCTGGCAGAACCGGATCCTCGGGCCGTTCTTCTGGTTCTCCTATATGGGCTGGATGGCGGTGCTGTTCCTGCCCGCCCTGATCGTCGGGCTGATCGCCAAGTCGGTCGGCGATACCATCCTCTACTGGTGCTATTACAACGACCCCTGGGAGGTGATGGCCTACACGATTGCCAACAAAAACTCCCGGACCGGCCCGGGATGGCAATGCTGGGACCTGCCTGTGGCCATTCCCCTGAACGTTCTGGTGACCGCCGGCCTGGCCGCGTTCTTCGCCTGGATCGTCAGCGTCGGCTTCTAGGGACGCCGCCCGATGCGCCTCCTGATCGTCATCCTCGTCCTGGTCGGCGTCGCCTTCGCCGCGGTGATCGCCTTCGGCAGCCTGCACTCGCCGGAGTCCGGGAACCCGCCGCCCTCCGATCAGGAGGCGCTGGAGGAGAAGGGCTGGGATCCGCCGGACTGGGCGGCGGCGATGAACGCGGTCATGTCGCCCTTCGCGCCGGGGCTGGAGATGACCCCGCCGGGGGTGTCGGTGAATGCCGGAGCGGAGGTCGAGCGCCGGGCCTCCGCCGCGGACGAGGATCTGCGCGTCGCCCGCCTGGCGCTGACGTCCGGGCGCGGCATCGCCGTGCGGTACGAGTGCAGGGACGGGGAGGGGAGGAGCTGTCCGCAGAAGGCCTGCCTCTGCATCTCCGGCGCGACCTTCACCGATGCCGAGATCGGCGATCTCTGCACCGATGGCTGGGAGAAGCGCCGCAGGTCCGGCGGCGGGGTCCGATGCGGTGCCGACGACGCCGAGGCGTCGATCGTCATCTATCCCGAAGGCGGGAAGCTGGTCTTCCGGGCGCTGGGCCCGGCCGCTGCCAAGGCGGAGTTCCGCTGATGTCAGCCCACCCGGACGCTGCGCAGGCTGGCGACCACTGCCAAGATCGAGCCGATCAGCAGCAGGATCAGCCAGATCGCGCCGACGATGGCGATCACCAGCGCGCCGATGACGTCGGCGATGCTGACCAGGAAGCCCGGCGGGAAGCTGTGCAGGAAGGCCACCACCCAGGTGGCGCCCAGCGAGACGGCGGCGAGGATGACAAGGCCCTTGTTCTGCAGGAAGCGCTGATGCGCCAGCACCAGGCAGACGCAGAAGGCGAGCTTGAACAGCATGACCAGCGACAGGGTGATCCGCGCCGCGCTCTCCGGGAAGTCTCCCCAGACGGCGAGATAGGCGATGGTGCCGAAGGGGACCGCGAGCAGCAGGGTGACCATCAGAATCAGCGCGCCCAGCGCCAGGAAGATCAGCACGATCGCCGCCAGCAGGCCCAGCAGCGACAGGATCAGGCCGACGATGCCCTGGACCCGGCCCTGGACCCCGCGCGGCAGGATCAGACCGAGCGCCATGGTCGCGACGGCATAGGCCAGCAGCAGGTCGAGGATGGCGAGGTAGCGGATTCCGAAGCCCGGCGTCGGCGGATCGAAGCCGGCCGGGGCCGCCGTCCCCAGGACGGCGATCGAGGCCAGTTCCACCAGGATCACCAGAAACAGCAGGACGGCGGCGGCGACGAAGAACGGTATGCGCAGCCGGTCCAGCCCGATGGCCTGCATCGACATCTCTTCAAATCCTTGAAATCAAATGGATTGACGCCATAATTTGACCAAGATCTACGAATATCATACAATAATCATAAGATCAAGATCATGATTTGAAATTCATAAATATCGATATAGCAACTATATAGTGATTTTATATTGTAAAGGAGATAGTCATGAGATGGATTCTCATCGCGATCGTGGCCGTGATCGGCGTGCTCGCAATCGTTCTGCCGCTGCCGCAGGTCCTCGATTGGGCGCCTAAGATGGCGAACACTGCCATGGGCATGGGTATCGGCTGCCTGGTGTCCGCCGTTGGCCTGATCTTCGTGCCGGTGGTCGGAAGGCCCTTCGTCCAGGCCAGCGGCTCCAGCAGCAGCGGCGTCACCGTCATCGGCGGCGCGCAGTTCAATCCGGCGTCGTGGCTCGAGTGGGTGGTGCTGATCGTCCCGATCGTCGGCGGCATCGTCATCGGCGCGGTGGTCTGATCGTTCCGAGCCGTCCGAGCGATGCGCCGGGGCACGGCCTCGGCGCATCGGTGGACGGCCAATCCCATGGAGCTTTGTCATGGCTGACGCAGCTGCCGCCGGCACCCGACCCAACCTGTGGTCGTTGGTGGCCGCGGCCCTCTTCATTGTGATCGGCGCTCTCCTGATCTCGTTGACCCACGGGTTCGCGCTGCCGGCCTGGCTGCGCTGGGGCGCCGTGGCGGTCTGGGCTGTGCTGACCGGCGTGGTGGTCTTGATCGACGCAAAGCTCGATCCGACCACGGATTCCCGGCCTGTCGACATCTGGACCATCGCCCACGGCTTCGCCGGAATCGTCTTCGGCATCTGGTTCGTGCCGTTCTGGCTGATCGTGGCGCTCACCGTGCTCTGGGAGGTCTTCGAGGCCGTGACCACCGGTATCGGAGACGAGGAGGTCATCATCAACCGCGTCGTCGACGTCGGCATCGCGATCACCCTGTGGGCGGCGGTGATCCTGGTCGTGATGCTGGTGCAGCAGGGGACGTCCTTCCCGCTGTTCCCGCCCTTCCATGCCCCCTTCTCGGCGTGACCCCGGGCCCGCAGGCGGAGGTATGACCGATGGCACGACCTTCCAGACCCGCCCCGGCGGCGCCGGCCATCACCGAGGACACGCTGCGCCGGCTGATCTTCCGGACCTTCGGCCACCAGCGCTTCACGCAGGACAGCCCGATCCTGCCGGATGTCTGGCTGGCCTATGCCCGGTCCGACGCGGCGAAGCGGCATGACCTGATCCTCACGCCCCGCGCCGGCCACACCGCCGGCAACGTGGCCGTGATGCTGGAGCAGGGGCTCGACAGCTACTACGCCGCCGAGCCGGCAGCGGACCGCCGTCGCCGCCGCGCCGAGACACGGCTGGCCTACAGCCGCTCCTCGGTGGTGGTGCGGCTCACCTTCGCCGAGCTGATCTGTGTGGTGGTGCCGATGACCAGCTGGTGGCTCGGGCTGCCGCTCGAGCTGGCCAGCTTCGCGCCGATCCGCCAATGGCTCGACCGTCCCGACGGGATCAGCCTGAAGCGGCTGCTGAGCACCACCAAGAGCTGGGAGTATCTGCGCTTCGTGGTCCTGGCCGGCTTCATCGCGATCCCGCCGGCCGACCCGAACCGGGCAGCGCTGGCGGACGCGCTGCAGGCCGATGCGAACGGCATCGACCGCATCCGCCCGATCCTGGACGGGTTCCTCGGTCTGGCTGATCGCATCGTCCGGGCGCCCGCGAGCGGCGAGCCCGGCGAGATCTGGAACATCAGCCTGAACCGGACCACCGCCACCGCCCTGTTCGAATCCCGCGCCGCGGTCAAGGGCGACGCGGCCCAGAACGTGTTCCAGATCCGCAGCCAGGGCCTGGCCTGGGGCGTCATCGACTGCGGCATCGACGCCGTGCATCCGGCGTTCCTGGACCGCGGGCGGTACCAGCCGCCGGCCGGGCCGCAGGACATCCCGATCGAGCAGTCGCGCATTGTCGCGACCTACGACTTCACCTTCCTGCGCGACCTGCTGTCGTCCCGCCAGGCGGCCAAGGTGACCACGGCCGGCGGCCGCAGCAAAAAGCTCAACAAGGCGGAGCGGGAGGAGCTGCGCGACCTCAATCGCCGCGTTTGTCTCGGCCGCGAGATCGACTGGGACGTACTCCTGCCGATCATCACCGTGCCGCACCGGGCCGAGACGTACGAGAAGCCGGCGCATGAGCACGGCACGCATGTCGCCGGGATCCTGGCCGGGCACTGGCCGGGGGCCGAGAACCACGAGGGGCTCGATCTCGTCGGGCTGTGCCCCGACCTGCGCCTCTTCGACTTCCGGGTGTTCGACAAGGACGGGAACGGCGACGAGTTCACCATCATGTCGGCCCTGCAGGTGGTCGCCTATCTCAACCGGAACCGGGACAATCCGGTGATCCACGGCGTCAATCTCAGCCTGTCGCTGAAGCACGAGGTGTTCAGCTACGCCTGCGGCCGCACCCCGATCTGCGAGGAGTGCAGCCGTCTGGTCGGCGACGGCGTGGTCGTCGTCGCCGCCGCCGGCAACCAGGGCTTCGAGGATCCGCTGGCCGGCGGCGGGCCGTTCGGTGTCTATCGCGACATCAGCATCACCGATCCCGGCAATGCCGACGCCGTCATCACCGTCGGCTCGACCCACCGCAGCCATCCGCATTCTTATGGCGTCAGCTACTTCTCGAGCCGGGGACCGACCGGGGACGGCCGGCGCAAGCCGGACCTGGTCGCGCCGGGGGAGAAGGTGACGGCGCCGATCCCCAATTGCGGCACGAAGCGCATGGACGGCACCAGCATGGCCGCCCCCCATGTCAGCGGCGCGGCGGCGCTCCTGATGGCGCGGCACCGCGAGCTGGTCGGGCATCCGGAGCGGATCAAGGAGGTGCTGTGCCGGTCGGCGACGGACCTCGGCCGCGAGGCCAATTTCCAGGGCGCGGGCATGCTCGACATCCTGCGGGCGCTGCAATCGGTATAGGGGGAGGGGGCGATGATCGTCTTCGAGGCCGTGCATGCGAAGTTCGGGGACGCCCTGCTGCTGCGCTACCAGCAGGGCAGGCAGCAGCGGCTGTGGATCATCGATGGCGGCCCGGCCGGCGTCTGGAAGAACGTCCTGAAGCCGCGGCTCGAACAGCTCCGCGGCGGCGCCGAGACGCTGACCGTCGACCTTGCCATGCTCAGCCATGTCGACGACGACCACGTCAACGGCGTGCTGCAGATGATCGGCGGCATCGCGGAGAAGAGGCCCGGCGCCGCGACCTGGCTCGACATCCGCCGCTTCTGGCACAACAGCTTCGCCGATCTGCTCGGCTCGGCGGCCGCCAAGGCGGGGCAGGCGAGCCTTGCCGGTCTGGCGCAGGACGCCAAGGCGGCGATGGCGGGGACAGGGACCCTCGCCGCCGCCGGGGGCAAGCTGCAGACGCATCGGGAGCTGGCGGTCCTCGCCAGCATCGGCCAGGGCCGCGAGCTGCGGGACTATCTGGTGCAACTCAAGCTCGAGGGCAATCCGCCCTTCAACGATGTGCTGTCCTCGACCAGCGGGCACCGGGACATCGACGGCGCCAAGGTCACGGTCCTCGGCCCGCGCGCGCCGCGCCTCGAGGCCTTGCGCAAGGCGTGGGCCAAGGCCTCCGGCAGCCCGGCGGCCGTGGCCGGCCTGTTCCTCGACAAGCTGGACGAGTCCGTTCCGAACCTGTCGAGCCTCGTGCTTCTGGTCGAGATCGGCAAACGGAAGATCCTGCTGACGGGCGACGCCCGCGGCGACGACATCGTGGCGGGCCTCGAGGACGCCATGCCCGACGTCGAGCTGCCGATGAAGCTCGACATCCTGAAGATGCCGCATCACGGCAGCGACCGGAACATGACCGCGACGTTCCTGCAGAGCTTCCCGGCGGATCACTACGTGATCTCGGCCGACGACACCTTCGGCAATCCGGAGGACAACACGCTGCGCGCCATCGTCGCGTCGCGCGACCCTGGGGAGGACTACACGATCCACCTGACCAATGCGATCGACCGGCTGCAGCAGCTGCTGCCGGAGATCTCGAAGGGCCGGGCGTTCAAATTCGCCGTCCGGGGCGCGCAGGATCTGTCGGTGGCCATCACGCTGCCGTAGGGGGCAGGCAAGCGGCTCGTGGGCAAGGAGCCGAGGGCTATATGAAAGTCGGATAATATATATTATGGAAAATATGATATGACCTCAGGCCATGCCTAGCTCACTCTCGCGCGATCTCTCGTTGTATCTGCAATGCATCAATGCGTTAGAGCACAAACTTCAACAAAGAGATCCAGACCGGATCACGCGGCGGCATCCTTGCGTCGGATGGCGGCGGCCTCGGGCCCGATCACGAGCTGGCCGTGCCAGCTGCGGGGATCGTCGCCGAAGCCAGAGAAGCGCTCCCAGCCCCGCTCCTGGTCCGACAGCGTGAAGGCAGTGCCCCCGGCGGCCGTGACCAAGCACAGCCCGCCGGCGACGTCCCAGACATTCGGCCGCTCGAACCGCGCCACCTCCAGCAAGCCGGCCGCCACGAAGGCGCATTCGATCGCGGCCGATCCGGTCTTGCGGGTTTCCCACGGCAGCACCGTGCCGGGGTCGAGCCGCGGCTCTCCCGCCAGGCGCCGGCGCACCGCCGGGTTCGGGCCGACCTCCAGCTTCGCCCCGTCGAAGCTCAGCGGGCCGCGGCCACTGGCGTGATAGACGCCGGAGCGCAGGGCGTGGCTGGTCGAGCACCACACGGCGCCGATCACCGGCCGGCCGCGATGCAGCAGGCCGATCGACGCAGCAAACAGCGGTAAGCCATTGACGAAATTGGTGGTTCCGTCGACCGGATCGATCGCCCAGACCGGGCTGTCGGGCCCGGCCGGATGGTCCTCCATCTCCTCGCCGATGATGCCGTGGTCGGGATAGAGCTCCGCCAGGCGCAGCCGGATCAGGGATTCCACCCGCTGATCGACCTCCGAAACGGGATCGCGGAACAGCAGATCGTCCCCCTGCCCGGCCCCGGTCTTGTATCGGACGCTGAAGGTCCGGCCGAGCGAGGCGACGATCTCGGCCCCGGCGAGCCTGGCGAACTCGATCGCCGTCTCCTCCCATTGCTGCAATTGGGCCGTGGACAGGTCGTCGGTCGCGCTGGTCATTCGTCATCTCCCGGGGTGAGGACGATCACCGGCTTGGGCTCGATGCGGATGGTCAGCGTGGCCTCGCCGCCCTCGACCACCGTGTCGTCGACATGGAGGCTGCCACCCTGCGGGTGCAGCTCGACCCGCTCGGCCTTCTTCCGCTGCAGCGGCGATCCCCTGGCCTCCGGGTCCTTCAGCCAGGCGAGCATCGACCGGCGCTTCGCCGCCGGCAGCCAGGCCACGTCGAGATGCGCGTCCCCGGGGTCGGCTTCCGGCGCCAGCAACAGGTTCGGCCCGATCATCGGCAGGTTCATCACCTCGAGCATCAGCATCTTCTCGTCCAGCCGCTTGCCGTCGACGGTCAGGCTGACCTCGAGCGGCTCGCAGTCGGCGACGATGCGGCGCAACTCGTCCCGCCGTTCTCCGACCAGGTCGGAGCCGTGCTCCTTGCCGCCGGCGGCACCTTGCTCGATCGCGGTGACCAGGGGACCCATGCCGACCGCCTCGACGAAGTTGCGGGACCATTCCGGCCCCTCGACCACGCCGATCCGGAGCGGCGTGCGCTTCGCCTTGGCCAGGCCGGCGACGATGTGGCGCGGCTCCTCGACGATGCCGAGCGCCCGCGCGATGTTGTTGGAGCTGCCGGTCGGCAGGATCACGACGGTATGGCCGCGGCCGTGCAGCGCCCGCACGATCTCGGCCACGGCGCCGTCGCCGCCGGCGATCACCACCAGGTCATGCGGATTCTCCAGCGCCTGCTCCAGCTCCTTGCTGCGGGTCGAGCAATGCACCGGGGCGAAGCCGGACATCTCCAGCAGGCGGACCAGCTTGTCCGCCGGCCAGTCGCCGTCGCCGGCTTTGGGGTTGTGAAACAGCGAGACTTCCATGGTCGAACAATCCGGCCACGGCCGTTTCGGTTCCGTCCGCTTCGGCCCGGCGCGCCAGCCGGCCGCAATCCACGCCGCCGTGACGCCGGCGACGCGCTGACGTGGACAGGGCCGGTCCGAATGGACCGGCCCTGTCTGAAGCGGGACGGATCAGCCGCCGCATTGGGTGGCGTATTCCTGGTCCGCCGCCTGGATCCGCTGGTCGGCCCGCTGCAGATCCTGGGCCGTAAGCTGCAGCCGCGCCTGGCAGTTGCGATTGATCACGTTGAGGCGTTTGGCCTCGGCGATCAGGGTGGAGCCGGTCCGGCACTGCTCCGTCATCGGCGCGTTGGCCTGGTTGCTCAGAAGCTGCTGCGCAGTGCGGACTTTCTCCGCTTGGACCTGGGCGTCCGACTGGCAGTCGGCGAAGGCCGGCGAGGCGACGAGGACCGCCGCGGCGGCGAGTAGGACGAGTTTCACTGGACTTCCCCTTCAGGCTGGCAGGGTCGCCTTCCGCCGCGCCGCGGCGGAGGACAATGAGGCAATGGCCGAGCCACGGCGATTGTTCCGCCCGCGCCGCGACAAAGGCAGATCGGCCGATCGAGCGATCATCTGCACAAGAATTCATCAATTCAGACAAATGCCGCTTCGTGTATCTTGCCGATCACGGCGGCGGATTGGCGCACATGAAACCGCTTATCAATTGATAGTCGGGGGGCGCCGATTTGGGACACCGCAGCGATGTACGGCAAACGAAGCGGGATTTCATTGCGCCGGAGGCTCGGAAGACAAGAATTTTTAAGGGAACAGTCCGGCCGCCCATCGGTTTCGTTGGGTACTCAGTCGCAACACGGACGCTCCCCGATGCCGGCCATCTCAGCCGCAACCGAGCGACAGTTCCTCGCGACCGTCGCTCCCTGCATTCCGGATCTCCGGCGCTATGCCGTGAGCCTAACCCGCAACCGGGCGGATGCCGACGACCTGATCCAGGAGACCCTGCTGCGGGCCGCCCTGAAGCTCCATCTCTGGCGGCCCGGCAGCAACATCGTGGCCTGGCTGATCGTCATGATGCGCCGCCTCCACCTTTCGAAATTCGTCTCGGGCAAGCGCAACCAGACCGAGATGGTGCCAATCGAGGGCTGGGACCTGCCCGCCCCGGCCAACCAGACCGAGGTGATCGAGGTGCGCGAAGTGGAGGCACGCTGGCCCTCCCTGTCGCGCAGCCATCGCGAGGTGCTGCACCTGGTGGCGATCAACGGCGCCTCCTATGAAGAGGCGGCCGAGCGCCTGCATGTCCCGATCGGCACCATCCGCTCCCGCCTGGCGCGGGCGCGGAACGCCCTGCGCGGCGAAGACCGGGCGGTCCATTGAGGCCGACCGGTCACAGCGCCTCGACCGGCAGGCTGAAGACATAGCCGACACCGCGCTCCGTCCGGATGATCTTCGGGGCGCTGGGATCGGTCTCCAGCTTGCGGCGTAGCCGCAGCACCTGCACGTCGACGGTGCGGTCGAACACATCCTCGCGGATCCGCGTCGCCTGCAGCAGCTGCTCGCGCGACAGCGGCCGCTGCGGCGCCGCGACGAAGGCGACGAGCAGCGCATACTCGGCCTTCGACAGCGGCACCACGGCCCCCTGGGAGTCGGTCAGCCGCCGCAGGCGCCGGTCGAGCTGCCAGCCGCCGAAGCGGCAGCGGCCACGCTCGGGGGCCCGCTGCGGCGCCGCCCGCGCGAGGTCCCGGCCGCGCAGGATCGCCCGGATCCGCGCCAGCAGCTCCCGCAGCCCGAATGGCTTGCTCAGACAGTCGTCGGCGCCGAGCTCCAGCCCGATGACGCGATCGATCTCCTCCTGGCCGCGACCGGTGCCGATGATCACCGGGATGGCCGATTTCGCCCGCATCTCGCGCAGCAGGGCGAGGCCGTCGCCCTCGCCGAGCTGCAGATCCAGGATCACCACGTCCAGCTCGCCCCTGGCGATGTGGCGGGCCATCTCCTGGCGCCCCGCGGCCGCGACCGCGCGCACGCCGTGGCTCTCGAGATAGTCGACGATCGTCTCCCGCGTCGCCGGGTCGTCGTCGGCAACCAGGACGCGGATCGCCCGGTTGCTGTTCGCGGTGCTCAGGTCCAGCCGTGTCGGCGTGCTGGACTCGGCCTGCGACCAGGAGGCGACGAGGTAGTCGGCCGGGGACATCCGATGTTGAAGCAAGGCTTCTGACTCCAGTTTCCGGCAGCGGTGGGTCCCGCCGCCTGTGCTGTGCCCGGACCATCGCATCCGGGCCGCGGAGCCGGAGGTGACCTGGGTCACGCCGCGCCGGTGATCTCGCCCAGCTGCCGTGGCGGCCGGGCTCGGCGTCACCGTCCGCCTGGCGGTCATCCTGACGCAATCGGTCCGCAACGCCCTGCCGGGCCTCGCCACGGCGGCTTAGGCCAGCGACTGCAGGTCGCCGCAGATGCTGATCGCCTGGCCCGAGATGGTGCGGCCGCGCGGCGAGGCCAGCAGCAGGATCTGGTCGGCCAGCTGGCGCGGCTGGATCATCTCCCGGATCGAGGCCTGCGCCAGGGACTGGTCCAGCATCGCCTCCGGCGTGACGCCGCGCTGCGCCGCCTTGGCGGCGAAGACCCGGCGGATGCGGTCGCCCTCGACGATGCCGGGCTGGATCGCGTTGACCCGGATGCCGAGCGGCCCAAGCTCGATCGACAGCGATTTGGTCAAGCCGACCACCGCCCATTTCGAGGCGGCATAGGGCGTGCGCAGCGGAAAGCCCAGCCGGCCGGCCGAGGAGGACAGGTTGACGATGCTGGCATTGTTGCTCTTGGCCAGATGCGGCACGGCCAGGCGGGTGCAGTTGAACTGACCGGTGATGTTGACCGCCAGCGTCCGGTCCCACTCCTCCGGATCGATCTGGTCGACCCGGCCGGTCGGGCCGGCGATGCCGACATTGTTGACCAGGCAGTCGAGCCCGCCCAGCGCCGCCAGCGCCTGGTCGAACAGCCGGGCGACAGACGCCCGATCGGACATGTCGGCCGGGGTCGTGCTGATGGCCGGGCTTTCCGCCGCCAGCGATTCGAGCCCCGCCCGGTCGACGTCGCAGACATGCACCCGCGCCCCCTCCTCCACGAAGGCGCGGACGATCTCCCGCCCGATGCCGGACGCGCCGGCGGTGACCAGGACGCGCAGGCCCTTGATGCCGAGATCCATGGCGTTCTCCTCCTTGCTCATTGCCAGCAACCCTATCCCGGAGGGCCATCACAACCAAGCCGGCCTGGGTTGCCGATCGCGGTCTGGACCCGGGGCCGACTTTGTCGGACCGTTGCCACAACGAATGTTCGGGAGAGGAAGCGCAGCATGCCGACCGTCGCGATCATCGGCACCGGGCTGATCGGCCGGTCCTGGGCGATCGTCTTCGCCGCCGCCGGCTGGCAGGTGCGGCTGACCGATACCAGCGCCGCCGCCCTCGACGCTGCGCCGGGGCTGATCGCCGAAGGCCTGGCCGAGCTCGCCAGCCAAGGGCTGGTCGACGACCCGGCCGGCGCCGCGGCACGGGTCCGGGCCGCCGGATCCCTGGCCGATGCGGTGACCAGGGCAGAGCTGGTGCAGGAGAACCTGCCCGAGGATGTCGCGGTCAAGTGCGCGGTGTTCGCCGAGCTGGACCGGCTGGCGCCGCGCGACGCCATCCTCGCCTCCTCCACCTCGGCCATCGTCGCCTCGCGCTTCACCGAGAACCTGGCCGGACGCGACCGCTGCCTGGTCGCCCATCCGGTCAACCCGCCGCATCTGGTGCCGGTGGTCGAGCTGTGCGGCGCGCCCTGGACTTCCCCCGAGACGATCGAGCGCGCACGACGGATCTATCGCGCCGTGGGACAGGAGCCAGTCACGGTCCACCGCGAGGTCGACGGCTTCGTGCTGAACCGGCTGCAGGGCGCGCTGCTGGCCGAGGCCTTCCGGCTGGTCGGCGACGGCGTGATCAGCCCGCAGGACCTGGACAAGACCATCAAGGATGGGCTCGGCCTGCGCTGGTCGTTCCTCGGCCCCTTCGGCACCATCGAACTGAACGCGCCGGGCGGCATCCCCGACTACTGCGCCCGCTACACCGGATTCTACCGACGCCTCGCCGCCGACCCCGCCAAGCCGGAGGTATGGGACGGCCCCACCGTCGCCCGCCTGCTGGCCGGCTGGGGCGAGACCCCGGACGCCGGCCGGCTGGCCGCCCGCAGCGCCTGGCGCGACCGTCGCCTCGCGGCGCTGAAGGCCCACAAGGCGGCGCAGACCGAAGACCCGACCGTTTCCTGAGCCGAAGGACAGACCAGATGGCCAAGAGCCGCAAGATCATCATCACCTGCGCCGTCACCGGGGCGATCCACACCCCGTCGATGTCGCCCCACCTGCCGGTGACCGCCGCCGAGATCGCCGAGGCGGCGATCGGCGCGGCCGAGGCCGGGGCCGCCATCGTCCATCTGCACGCCCGCGACCCGGAGACCGGCAAGCCCGACCAGACGCCGCAGGCCTTCGAGCCGTTCCTCAAGGTGATCAAGCAGCGCTCGAACTGCGTCGTCAACCTGACCACCGGCGGCGCCCCCTGGATGCGGGTCGAGGAACGCATCCTGCCGGCCCAGACCTTCAAGCCGGAGGTCGCGTCGCTGAACATGGGGTCGATGAATTTCGGCCTGTTCCCGATGCTCAACCGGTTCAAGGAGTTCAGGCATTCATGGGAGCCGGAGGCGCTGGAGGCCTCGCGCGACCTGGTGTTCCGCAACAGCTTCAAGGACATCGAGTTCGTGCTGCAGACGCTGAGCGACGACGACATCCGCTTCGAGTTCGAGTGCTACGACACCTCGCATCTCTACAACCTGCACCACTTCCTGGAGCACGGCCTGGTCAAGCCGCCGCTGTTCGTCCAGACCGTGTTCGGCATCCTCGGCGGCATCGGCCCGCATCCGGAGGATGTGGCGCATATGAAGCGCACCGCCGACCGGCTGTTCGGCGACCAGTACGAATGGTCGGTGCTGGGCGCCGGGCGCAACCAGCTGCCGATCGCGGCGATGGCGGCGGCGATGGGCGGCAATGTCCGGGTCGGGCTCGAGGATTCGCTCTGGGCCGGCCCCGGCAAGCTGGCGGAATCGAACGCCCAGCAGGTCCGCCTCGCCCGCCAGATCATCGAGGGGCTGGGATTGGAGATCGCCTCACCGGACGAGGCGCGCGAGATCCTGGAGCTGAAGGGCGGCGACCGCGTGGCTTTCTGACACGATCGGACGACACAGGCCCGGGCTGTTACGGCAGTCACAGCCCGGGCCGGCGGCTCGTGCTTCCATAGGGACATGGACACGGCCCTTCAGATCCCGATTCCGAAGCCCGACCGGGCCGCTTCGCTGCGAGCCGAAGCGCGACGGTCATCGCTGTGGCCGGAATCCCACGACGCTCGACAATGTGGCAGCCCTGCCCTCGTTTCGCCGGCTTCATCCGATATTGATGGAGGATCGGCCCGAGCTCCGTGTTACCCTTCTAGTGAAGACCATGTCTTCAATCGGAGCTCATCACCAATCTCGCAATGTAACGGTCATTTTGTTTCTGAGATGCAGATCATTAGAAGCGGCATGATTGTCGATGTGAAGGGGCGAGGGGCGATTTCTTCTACCGCTTCGGTGCGTCACGATGCTGGACGATTTTCGGCCGATCTCCGGGGGCTGTCCCACCGAGTCTGCCGCCTCCTCGCCGACACTCGTGCGGAACGGGTGTCGTGATGGGCGCGCAAACCCGCACAAAATCTGGTGTTTCAATTCGGTGTACGACCGACATCGCGTCTATGCGTATGATCGAGGCAAGCATCCCGAAGGGGAGCGCAAGAAGCGGTAGGGATCGGACAGGTTCAATGGCACAGGCGCCCGAGGCGTCGCAAACGGCTGCTGGTCAAGAGCACTCGATCGTCAGCCAGACTCTCCTCTCTCAGCTCCTGACCCTGTTCCGGACGCTGCGGGCGTCGCCCGACTGGAAGCGCATCCTCGGTCTCATTGCCGGCGTCGTCGTCGTCATCGCCCTGACCGCGGGGGCGCAGATCCGGCTGAATGCCTGGAACCAGCCCTTCTATGACGCGCTGGCGCAGAAGAGCCTGAGCGGATTCCTGCACCAGCTGGTGGTCTTCGTCTTCATCGCCGGCGTGCTGCTGACGCTCAATGTCGCCCAGGCCTGGCTCAACCAGTCGCTCAAGGTGCGGCTGCGGGCCGGGCTGACCCGCGACCTGTTCGGCGAGTGGCTGAAGCCGAAGCGCGCCTTCCGCCTGGCCGGTGCCGGCGAGATCGGCGAGAACCCGGACCAGCGCATCCATGAGGACGCGCGCCACCTGACCGAGCTGTCGACCGATCTCGGCATCGGCCTGCTGCAATCGACCCTGCTGCTGATCAGCTTCGTCGGCGTGCTGTGGATCCTGTCCCAGGGCATCGCCCTCAAGATCGACGGCATGCCGATCTCGATCCCCGGCTACATGGTCTGGTGCGCCCTGCTCTACGCCGCCGCCGCCTCCTGGGTGAGCTTTCGCGTCGGCCGGCCGCTGATCAACATCAACGCCGAGCGCTATGCCCGCGAGGCTGACCTGCGCGCGGCCCTGGTCCGGGTCAACGAGCATGTCGACGGCATCACCCTCGACAGCGGCGAGGCGGACGAGCGCCGGCGCCTGGACGGCGATCTCGACCGGATCATCGCGGTGATGCTGCGCTATGTCCGCGCCGTCACCAACTTGACCTGGATCACCGCCGGCTATGGCTGGTTCACCATCGTCGCGCCGATCCTGGTCGCCTCGCCCGGCTATTTCGGCGGCGACCTGACCTTCGGCGAGCTGATGGTGGCGGTCGGCGCCTTCGTGCAGGTGCAGCAGGCGCTGCGGTGGTTCGTCGACAACTTCAGCAACCTGGCCGACTGGCGGGCGACGCTGCTGCGCGTGATGAGCTTCCGCGAGACCCTGGTGACGCTCGAGAACCTGAACGGCGAGCCGCGCAAGATCGAGATCGCCGAAGGCGCCGGCGACACGCTGGGCTTCGAGAAGCTGGGCGTGCTGTCGGCCGGCGGCCTGGCGGTGCTGGACGACGAGCAGGTCGAGATCCGGCCGGGCGAGCACGTCCTGATCGTCGGCCGCACCGGCGGCGGCAAGAGCACGCTGTTCCGCGCCTTCGCCGGGCTGTGGCCCTGGGGCACCGGCCGCATCCTGATGCCGCCCCAGGCCCGCACCATGTTCCTGCCGCAGCGGCCCTACCTGCCGCCCGGCAGCCTGCGCGCCGCCCTGACCTACCCGCTGGATTCGGCCAGCTTCACCGATGATGAGATCTGCGCCACGCTGCGCCGCACCGAGATGGGGCACCACGAGATCTCGCTCGACCAGGTCAGGAACTGGGACAAGGAGCTGACCAGCGACGAGCTGCAGACCCTGACCTTCGCCCGGCTGCTGCTGCACAAGCCGCAATGGGTGTTCATCGACGAGATGGTCGACTCCCTGGACGAGGAGCGGCGGAAGACCGCGATGTCGATCTTCGAGCACGAGCTGCCGGAGACGGCGGTGATCACCATCGCCCGACGTGAGGTCAAGAACGGCTTCTACACCCGCGTCCTGAAGCTGCACCTGACCGACGAGGTCACCGGCGAGCGCCGGATCCCGATCGGCCGGCCGCCGCGGCGGGCCATCCCCTCCTCCGCCGGCTTCGCCCCCCTGCTCCACCACCGAGACCCGATGGAATGACCAAACGACCGGCACCGGCCCGCCGCGCTTCCAAGAAGGGCGCCGCGGCGCTGTCGGACGACGCCCTGCTCGACCTCGTGCAGCGCCAGACCTTCCAGTTCTTCTGGGAGGCGGCGCATCCGGTCAGCGGCATGATCCCCGACCGTACCGACCGCGCCGGCAAGGCGCCGAACGACTGGGTCACGACCGGCGGCTCCGGCTTCGGCATCATGGCCATCATCGTCGCGGCAGAACGCGGCTGGATCGCGCGCGCGGCCGCGGTCGAGAGGCTCATGACCATCGTCCGCCACCTGGAGCACACCACCTCGCATCACGGCGTGTTTCCGCATTTCCTCGACGGCCGCACCGGCGCCACGGTGTCGTTCAGCCGCAAGGATGACGGCGGCGACCTGGTCGAGACCGCCTTCCTGTTCCAGGGCCTGCTGACCGCCCGCCGCTATTTCGACCGCGACGCCGCCGACGAGACCGAGCTGCGCAACCATATCGGCTGGCTGTGGAACGAGACCGAGTGGAGCTGGTACACGCGCGGCGGGCTGAACGTGCTGTTCTGGCACTGGGGCGCCAACAACGGCTGGGGCATGGGCCACGAGATCCGCGGCTGGAACGAGTGCCTGATCGCCTATGTCATCGCCGCGGCCTCGCCGCGCTACGCCATCGACGCCGAGGTCTATCATCGCGGCTGGGCCGTCGGCCGGTACTTCCTCAGCCAGCGCCGCTACTACGACATCGAGTTGCCGCTAGGCATGCCTTATGGCGGGCCGCTGTTCTTCAGCCACTACTCCTTCCTCGGCCTCGACCCGCGCGGGCTGAAGGACCAGTACGCCGACTACTGGGAGCAGAACCGCCGACACACGCTGATCAACCACGAGCACTGTGTCCGCAACCCGAACGGCTTCAAGGGCTACGGGCCGGATTGCTGGGGCCTGACCGCCAGCGATACCCCGGGCGGCTATTCGGCGCATGCCCCGGACAACGACCTCGGCGTCATCACCCCGACCGCGGCCCTGTCGGCCATGCCCTACGCGCCCGAGCAGTCGATGCGGGCGCTGCGGCATTTCTACGAGAAGCTCGGCGACCGGATCTGGGACAGATACGGCTTCGTCGACGCCTTCTCCGAGCAGGCGAATTGGGTGGCCGACACCTATCTGGCGATCGACCAGGGCCCGATCGTGGTGATGATCGAGAATTTCCGCAGCGGGCTGTTGTGGCGGCTGTTCATGGGCGATCCGGACGTCCAGCGCGGCCTGCGCAACCTCGGTTTCCAGAGTCCGCATCTGGACAAGCGGTGATGGGCGGCGGGCAGTCTCTCCCTGCCGTCGTCGCCCTGCTTTCGGAATTTCTGCTACACTGATCGCCATGAACGAGAAGACCGAAAACCTCGTCCTCGAACACCTCCGGCATCTCCGCGCCGGCATGGACCGCGTGGTTGATCGCCTGGACGACCTGACCGCCCGTGTCGGGCGGCTCGAGGTCAACACCGCGCGTGTCGAAGTCGTTCTGGCCGAGCATTCCGTTCGCTTCGACAAGATCGAGAAACGGCTCGACCGGATCGAGACCCGGCTCGGCCTGATCGAGGCTTGAGCCCCTCCGGAAACACCGCTTTTGCCGGGTGGCTCGACCGACAATACGCGGTCGCCGCCCGCAACCTGACGCTCGGCGTCTCCGCCACCCACCTGGTGAAGGAACGGCCGCCCTTTCGCCAGCGCATCGTGCCGCGGCCGGGATCGGTCGTGGCCTCGGCGGTGATGGGCGCCTACGACCCGGACCCGGACTATTTCTTCCACTGGTTCCGGGATTCGGCGCTGGTGATGGATGCCCTCCGCATCCTGGTGGCGGACGGCACACGGCCGGCGGCGGATGCCGGCCACATCCGCGACTTCATCCGCTTCAGCCTCGGCCTGCGCGGCCTGACCGGCGCCGCGGTGCTGGCCAAGGGCGATCCGCGCCGGGGCGTCGACCCGGATTTCGTGCAGCATGTCCGGTCCGAGGCCGATCTGCGCGGCGTCGCCGGCGACCGGATCTGGGGCGAGGTCCGGGTCAACCCGGACAGCACGCTGGACACGCTGAACTGGTCGCGGCCGCAGCATGACGGGTCGGCGCTGCAGGCCCTGACCCTGCTGCGCTGCCTGGAGGACGGGGTGCTGGAGCCGGGCATCCGGGACGAGGCGGCCGGGCTGCTGCGCATCGATCTGGACTTCGTCCTGGCGCATCACGCCGAGCCCAGCTTCGAGATCTGGGAAGACAGCCTCGGCCATGACTACTACACGGGCGTGGTGCAATGCGCCGCGCTGCGCCAGGGCGCGGAGTGGCTGGAGGCGCAGGGCGACGCCGAGACTGCCGGGCGATGCCGGGAGGCCGCCACGGCGCTCGCGGCGGCCGCGGACAGCCACTGGCGGGCCGGCGCCTATGCCAGCCTGCTGCCGGCCGCCTCCGGCACGCCGGGCCGCGACCTCGACATCGCCGTGATCCTCGGCGTGCTGCATGCCGGGCTGCCCTCGGGGCCGCACAGCGTGCTCGATCCAAGTGCCCAGGCGACGCTCGCCGCGCTGGAGGATCTCTTTGCCGGCCTGTTCCCGATCAACGCCGGACGGCGGCCGGCCCCCGCGCTGGGCCGCTACCGCGAGGATCGCTACTACGGCGGCGGCGCCTGGTACATCGCGACCCTGGCGGCGGCGGAGTTCCATTACCGCCTGGCCGCGGCGCTGGCGGGCGGCGCCACCTTCGCCCTGACAGCCGAGAACCGCGGCTTCGTCGCCCGGGCGCTGGGCGCCGAGCCGGGGGCGGACGATCACCGGCGCCTGGCCGCTGCGTTCCGGAGCCGCGGCGACGCCTTCCTGGCCACGGTCCAGGCCTTCACCCCGGCCGATGGCGCCCTGTCGGAACAGTTCGACCGCGCCACCGGCGTCCAGACCTCAGCCAAGCATCTGGGCTGGAGCTATGCCGGCTTCATCACCACGATGGATGCGCGCCGGCGTGCGCTGAGGCACGCCGGCTGATCCGCTCCCTACCCAGCCGCCTTGGCGGTCGAGGAGGCGCGCCACAGGTCGATGCCGCCGTCAAGGGCGTGGCGGTCGAGCTCGGCCAGCTCCTCGGCGGTCAGCGGCGCGCCCTTCAGCGCGTCGAGGCTGTCGTCGAGTTGGGCCACCGAGCGGGCGCCGATCAAGGCCGAGGTGACGCGCGGGTCGCGCAGCACCCAGGTCAGCGCCATCTGCGCCAGGGTCTGGCCGCGGCGCTTGGCGATTTCGTTCAGCGCCCGGATGCGGACGATGTTGCCCTCCGACAGCAGCTTCGACTGCAGCGAACGGCCGCGCTTGGCCCGCGAATCCTCCGGCACGCCGTCCAGGTACTTCGAGGTCAGCATGCCCTGCGCCAGCGGCGAGAAGGCGATGCAGCCGATGCCGAGCTCCTCCAGCGTGTCAAGCAGCCCATCTTCGACCCAGCGGTTGAGCATCGAGTAGGACGGCTGGTGGATCAGGCAGGGCGTGCCGAGATCCTTGAGGATCGCCGCGGCCTGGCGGGTCGCCTCCGGCGAGTAGGAGGAGATGCCGACATAGAGCGCCTTGCCCTGGCGCACGACATGGTCGAGCGCGCCCATCGTCTCCTCCAGCGGCGTCTCGGGGTCGAGCCGGTGCGAGTAGAAGATGTCGACATAGTCGAGCCCCATGCGCTTGAGGCTCTGGTCCAGGCTGGCGACCAGGTATTTGCGCGAGCCGAAATTGCCGTAGGGCCCCGGCCACATGTCGTAGCCGGCCTTGGTCGAGATCAGCAGCTCGTCGCGGTAGGGCCGGAAATCGGCGGCGAAGATGCGGCCGAAATTCTCCTCGGCCGAGCCGTAGGGCGGTCCGTAGTTGTTGGCCAGGTCGAAATGGGTGACGCCGCGGTCGAAGGCGCGGCGCAGCACGGCGCGGCCGGTCTCGACATGGTCGACCCCGCCGAAGTTCTGCCACAGGCCGAGCGAGATCTCCGGCAGTTGCAGCCCGCTGCGGCCGGAGCGGCGGAATCGGGCGGTCTCGTAGCGCGCCGTATCGGCGGTCCAGGGCGTCTGCATAACTGTTTCCGTCCTACCTATCGTGTGTTGTCGTCAGGCGACCGGCTGGGCGCATTGCCCGGTGCCGACGATCGCGGTCTTCGCCGCATCGGCGTCCTGCGGCGCGCTGTCCTGCAGGAAGAAGACCTCGTTGTTCTGGTTGAAGGCTTTCAGCTCGCGCCCGTCGGCGTCCGCGATCGTGCCGGTGTGGTTGACCGGGTGCTGGCGGCGGCCGCCCTCCGGGGTCTCGACGACCAGGAAGCCGCACAGCTCATAGCGCACCGTCCGCCCGGCCGGCACCTTGACCTGCAGCTCGGCGATCGGGTCGTCCTTGGTGACGTGGAGGACGCCGACGGTGCGGCCGTCGATGCCGACGGCGATCAGCTCCTCGATCTGGTCGGGCCCGAGTTCGTCGGTGATGCGGAAGCGGTGGTCCTTCGGGCCGGCGCCGGCCGGGGCCGCGGCGAACAGGCCGATCAGCAGCGCCAGGGCCGCGGCGCGCCAAAGTCGAAATCTGCGTGTCGATGGCTGCACGGCGCCCTCTCCGTCCCCGTCCCTTGGTCGCAAGGGAGCGACCGTAGCGCGAGGGCGGGCGACATACCAGCTTGCACGATGGCCCCCGGATCGGTTAGGCCAACGCTTCCGCGGATGCGGCGCGGCCCGGGCCGTGCCCATGGCATCCCTCCGAAAACCCAGTGTAGGGTCAGTTATGCGTTCTTTTGACGGACAGCGGTCCGACGGCGCCCCGATTCGCCGGAACCGCGAGGAAAAGCAGAAGCAGTTGCAGGAGCTGGAGCAGAAGCGCGCCCATCTCGGCATCCACACCTCGAAGACGCTGCGGGATGCCATGGACCGCAAGATCGCCGAGCTGAAGACCGAGCTGGCGCTGGCCGAGCGCGCCGCCGCGAACCAGGCCGCCAACCCGGCCCCGCAGCCGCGCCGGCCGCCGCGCCGCTGAGCTACCGCCGTAGGTTGGGTTCGCATTTGCGAACCCAACATTTGTCCCTCGCATCGCGATGTTGGGTTCGCCGAGGCGAACCCAACCTACGGGCTCCGCCTCAGCCGATCTCGATCACCAGCCCGTCATGGGCCGGCCGGACATGGCCCGGCAACTGCCGGCAGAGCCAGTCATAGTCCATCTGGTGGTTCATATGGGTCAGCCAGGCCTGCTTCGGCTTGAGCCGCTCGATCCACTCCACCGTCAGCGCCAGATGGGCGTGCGAGACATGCGGCTCCGGCCGGGTCGCATCGACCATCCACAGATCCACCCCCTCCAACGCCGCCCAGGCGCGGTCGTCGAGGCGGACGACATCGGTCGAATAGGCGAAGCGGCCGAAGCGGTAGCCCATCGAGACGCTGCGGCCGTGGTCCTGCTCGAAGGGCAGGATGTCGATGTCGCCGACCCGGAACGGCCCGTCCAGCAGATGCGGCACCAGGAACGGGTGGTAGAAACCGCGGTCCATCTCGACCGAGGTCATGGTGTAGCCGAAACGCTCCTCCAACTCCTGCCGCACCGCCGAATCCATATAGGCGTTGATCGGCTGCTTGAAGGCCAGCGGCCGCAGGTCGTCGATGCCGTGGATGTGGTCGGCATGGGCGTGGGTGTAGAGCAACGCGTCGACCCGCTTGACGTCGTGGTCCAGCAGCTGATCGCGCAGGTCGGGCGAGGTGTCGATCAGGATG
This sequence comes from Inquilinus sp. CA228, assembly GCF_052078665.1. Classification (NCBI taxonomy): domain Bacteria; kingdom Pseudomonadati; phylum Pseudomonadota; class Alphaproteobacteria; order Rhodospirillales; family Rhodospirillaceae; genus Inquilinus; species Inquilinus sp. CA228. The sequence continues at coordinate 28,540 of NZ_JBQJIK010000016.1, forward strand.
GTGGTGCTGTCGCTCTGCACCAGGATCGACGGGCGCCGCCGACGGTTGCGCGGGTTGGCGGGGTCGCAGGTCCCCCAGATGCCGCCGACCATGGGCACCCCCATCGAACCGCCGCAGCCGAGCACCGTCACACGCATCGCTCAGGCCTCTTGCTTTGGAATCTTTGTAAACAGACTGAAGAAGTTGTCGCTCGTTCTTCGAGCGAAATCGGAACCTGACAACCCGTGCAGCTCGGCCACCCGCTGAGCGGTGTGGGCGACGAAGGCCGGCTCGTTGCGCTTGCCGCGCTTCGGCACCGGCGCCAGGTACGGGGCATCGGTCTCGACCAGGATACGCTCGAGCGGCAGGTCCTTCGCCGTGGCGCGGATGTCCTCGGACCGGTTGAAGGTCACGATCCCGGACAGGGAGATGTGAAGTCCGAGTTTCACTGATTCTTCAGCGAGTTGCCGCGTTCCGCTGAAGCAATGGATGATACCGCGCAGCGGCGGCCGGTCGCCGCCCTGCCCTTCCTCTTCGAGGATCCGCAGCGTGTCGGCCTCGGCCTCGCGGGTGTGGACGATCACCGGCAGGTCGGCGATCCGCGCCGCCCGGATGTGGCGCCGGAAGCTCTCCTGCTGGGCCTCGGCCGGGCTGAGGCCGTAATGATAGTCGATGCCGGTCTCGCCGATGCCGACCATCTTCGGATGCGCGACGAGGGCGAGGATCCCTTCGACCGTGAGATCGGTGAAATCCTTCGCCTCATGCGGATGCACCCCGGCCGCGCCGTAGAGCATCGGGAACCGCTCGACCAGGGCGATCGTGGCCGGCAGCCGGTCCGGCCGGGTGCAGATGGTCAGCATGCAGCCGACCCCGGCCGCCCGGGCACGGCCGACCACGTCGTCGATCTCCGCCGCGAAATCCGGGAAGTCGAGATGGCAGTGGCTGTCGACCAGCATCAAGCCTCGGCCTCCGGCTCGACATAGCGCGGGAACACGCCCTGCGGCGCCGGCAGCGTCGTGCCGGGCACCAGCGCGTGGCCGTCGCCGACCCGGTCGAAGCCGCGGGCATCGGCGGCCACGGCCAGCTGATCGAGCATCTTGGCCATCGACTGCGGCATCACCGGCTGCATCAGGATCGACAGGCGCCGCACCGTCTCGGCCAGCACCCACAGCACCGTGGCCATCCGCGCCGGGTCGGACTTGCGCAGCGTCCAGGGCGCCTGCTCGTCGACATAGCGGTTGGCCTCGCCGACCACGGCCCAGACCGCGTCGAGGCCGCGGTGGAAGGCCTGGACGTCGAACTCGCGCCGCAGCGTCTCCAGCAACGCCGGCGCCTGGGCCAGCAGGGCGCGGTCCTCGTCGGTCAGGCTGCCGGGCTGGGGCACCTGGCCGTCGCAGTTCTTGCCGATCATCGACAGCACGCGCTGGGCCAGGTTGCCGAAGCCGTTGGCCAGCTCGCCATTGGTGCGCTGGACCATGCCGCGGCGCGAGAAGTCGCCGTCCTGGCCGAACGAGACCTCGCGCAGCAGGAAATAGCGCACCGGGTCGAGCCCGTAGGTCTCGATCAGCTCCAGCGGGTCGATCACGTTGCCGAGCGACTTCGAGATCTTCTGGCCTTCGTTGGTCCACCAGCCATGGGCGAAGACCCGCTTCGTCACCGGCAGCCCGGCCGACATCAGGAAGGCCGGCCAGTACAGCGCGTGGAAGCGCAGGATGTCCTTGCCGACCATGTGCAGATCGGCCGGCCACCAATGCTTGAAGCTGTCCGAGTCCACGTCGGGATAGCCGACGGCGGTGAGGTAGTTGGTCAGCGCGTCGACCCACACATACATGATGTGCGCCTCGTCGCCCGGCACCTTCACCCCCCAGTTGAAGGTGGTGCGGCTGATCGACAGGTCGCGCAAGCCCGCCTTGACGAAGGCGATCACCTCGTTGCGGCGGGACTCCGGCGCGATGAAGTCGGGATTGGCCTCGTAGAAGGCCAGCAGCCGGTCGCCCCAGGCGGAGAGGCGGAAGAAGTAGCTCGGCTCCTCCACCCACTCGCATTCGGCGCCGGTCGGGGCGATGCGCTTGCCGTCGACGACGGTCAGCTCGTCCTCGCCGTAGAACGCCTCGTCACGCACCGAGTACCAGCCGGCATAGCCGCCGAGATAGATGTCGCCATTGGCCTTCATCGCCTCCCAGATCGCCTGCGACGCCTTGATGTGGCGCGGCTCGGTGGTGCGGATGAAGTCGTCATTGCTGAAGTTCATCGCCGCGGCCAGGTCGCGGAAGTTCTGGCTGACGCGGTCGGTGAAGGCCTGCGGGTCCACCCCGGCCGCTTCGGCCGCCTTCTGCACCTTCTGGCCGTGCTCGTCGGTGCCGGTCAGGAAATGGACGTCAAAGCCGTCCAGCTGCTTGAACCGGGCCAGCACGTCGCAGGCCAGCGTGGTGTAGGCGTGGCCGATATGCGGCTTGTCGTTGACGTAGTAGATCGGGGTGGTGATGTAGAATGTCTTCGGCGCCGGCATCGCGGCCTCTTTCCGTGCTATGGCGGCGGTCAGCCGTTGCAGGCGCGCTCGATACCGATGAACGCCTGCAGGAGAACCTGCTTCCGATCGAGGTTGGACCCGTCCGCCTGAGCGAACAGACGGCGGGTGTTGTCCCACAGCTCCACCCAGCGATCAAGGCCGCCGGCCCGTCCCAGGGCCCCGACCACCCGCTGCATCACCGCCCCCTCGCCCGCCACGATCTCGGCCGGGGCGGTGCCGCGGGCGGCGGCGCGGGCCAGCCGCTCCATCCACCAGATCAGGAGCCCGGTGAACAGGCGCCAGCTCGATTCCGCCGCGACAGGCCCGATCCGGTCGCCCATCTTGTGCACGGCGCGGAAATCGACCCGCGGGAAGTCGTCGAGCAGACCCAGCATGTCGCGGTAGAGGCCGAGCCCGCCCTCCTCGATCAGCGACGCCGCCCGGCCGATGCTGCCCTCGGCCAGGCGGACCAGCGACGCCCGCTCCTCCGGGTCGAGCTCGGGCGCGTGCTCGGCCAGCAGCCGGTCGACGGTCGCGTCCGGCAGCGGCTCCAGCGCCAGGTGGCGGCAGCGCGAGCGGATGGTCGGCAGCAGCGCGCCGGGGTTGCCGCAGCTCAGCAGCAGGATGGCGTGGGCCGGCGGCTCCTCCAGGATCTTCAGCAGGGCGTTGGCGCCGTTGCGGTTCATCGCCTCGGCCTCGTCGACGATGACGACGCGCCAGTTGCCCTCGGCGGCGGTCAGGCGCAGGAAGGGCTCGATCCGTCGGATCTGCTCGACCGGGATCTCGCGGCTGCGGCGCTTCTTCTCCTCTTCGCCGCCGCCATTGCGCTCGATGGTCAGCAGGTCGGCATGGCCGGAAGCGGCGGCGCGGCGGAAGGTCGGGTGGTCGGCCGGGATCTCCAGGCTCTGGGCGCCGCGCGGCCCGCCGGCCAGCAGGAAGCGGCCGACCCGATGGGCGAAGGTGGCCTTGCCGATGCCGGGCGGGCCGGTGATCAGCCAGGCATGCGGCAGCCGGCCGGCGCGCAGCGCCTCGAGGAACGCGGCCTCCGCCGCCTCATGGCCCAGCAGCCGCGGATTGGCCCGGGGGGCGGGAAATTCGCCGGTCATGGCGCCTTCCCGAACTTGGCGTCGACCGCGGTGCGGATGGCGGCAGCGACCTCGTCGACCGTGCCGCCGGCATCGATCACGACGCAGCGCTCCGGCTCGGCCGCGGCGATCGCCAGGAAGCCCTCGCGCAGGCGCTGGTGCAGCGCCTTGCCCATCCGCTCATAGCGGTCCTCGCCGCCGCGGCGGGCGCCGGCGCGGGCCAGGCCGGTCTCGACCGGCACGTCGAGGATCAGGGTCAGGTCGGGCTTCAGCCCGTCGGTGGCGATCTGGAACAGGGCGTCGAGGGCATCGCGGTCCACGCCCATGCCCCAGCCCTGATAGACCATCGAGCTGTCGGCATAGCGGTCGGACACCACCCAGGCGCCGCGCTCCAGCGCCGGGCGCACGGTGACCCGCAGATGGTCGCGCCGGGCGGCGAAATGCAGCAGCGCCTCGGTGACCGGATCCCAGCGGTCGGTGTCGCCCTTGACCAGGAGGTTGCGAATCGCCTCCGCCCCCGGCGAGCCGCCGGGCTCACGCGTGGCCACGACCTCGAGGCCGCGCTTGGCGAGATCGGCGGCGAGCCGGCGGACATGGGTGCTCTTGCCCGAGCCCTCGCCGCCCTCCAGGGTGATGAACTGTCCGCGCGTGCCCAAGCGATCCGTCCTCGGTTGCGGCCTCGTCGCGCCGCGAACCGAAGGGGCTCACTCGGCGACGATGCGTGCTCCGGAATAGCCCGCGCTGGCAATCTGCTTCAAGGCGCTCGATGCGGCCTTGGGGTCGATGAAGGGGCCGATGCGCAACTCGACCGCGCCGGACGCGGCGGCGGTCGAGACCGGACCGAAGCGGCGCAGGGCGTCGAACAGCGAGGCGACCTGCTGCGGCCGGGTGGCCTTGGCGGCGGCGACGAACAGGCCGGCCGGGTTCGGCTTGGCCTCGTCCCCGGCATTGCCGACGATCTCCGGCAGCCGGTCGGGCACCCGCGGCGCCGGCGGCACGGCGATGTAGCGCGTGTCGATCAGGTCGTCGTCCTTGCCGGCCGAGGCGACCTGGCTCTTCCGCGCCTGGTCGCGCTGCTGCTGCAGCGCCTGGAAACGCTCCGCCTCCTCCAGCACCTGGATCTTGACCCGGGCCGTACCGTTGCCGCGGAAGCCCAGCAGCTCCGCGCCGCGGGCGGACATGTCGATGATCTTCGACCGCACGAACGGGCCGCGGTCGTTGATCCTGACGATCAGCGTCCGGCCGTTGTCGAGATTGGTGACCTTGACCAAGCTGGGCATCGGCAGGCTGCGATGCGCGGCGGTGACCATGCCGCTGTCGAAGCGCTCACCATTGGCAGTCTTGCGGCCGTGGAAGCCGGGCCCGTACCAGGTGGCGGTGCCGACCTGCACGGAATCGCGGTCGGTGCGCGCCACATAGCGCACACCGTTGATGGCGACGACCCCCGGATCGGCGGGGCGCGCGAGAATGGGCCGTTCGGCGATGCTCCCCTTTCCCGGCTGGGAGGGAGCGCATCCGGTGGCAAACAGCGCCACGCCGATGGCTGCAACGACGGCGAGTCCCGGGAAACGATCCGACTTCGTGCGGCTAGATCTCACGCAAAAAGAACGGCGTCCGGACCGGGGCAGGATCGGTTCGGCAGTCATGTCAACCCGTATGTCACAACATCCGGTCAATGGTCCAGCATATTCGTCCCGCCTCGCTTCGGCATATCTGAGCATGTGCTGGCCGGCCGATCGGCGGCGTTGGTCGGCGCCCAGTATTTCTGTGAATCTCCGCCTGCCCTCATAGGTTGTATTGGCGTGCAGACCGGTTTGACAGTACGGCCCGTAACCGCTTCGGTTCGCGGCGAAAACTGACAACCCACGATTTCAATTGTCGGATATTGCCGCGGTGGTCTCGGCAGCGCTGCCGATACGAAGCGGTTTGAAACCGGCGGGGCAAATCCGTATGGTGCGGCCGGTCCGGATGGGTGGCCGAGCGGTTTAAGGCACCGGTCTTGAAAACCGGCGTGGCGGCGACGTCACCGTGGGTTCGAATCCCACCCCATCCGCCAGCCTTCGGCTTTGGATGGCAGGCCATGAAGCTGGGATGGCAGCCGCGGAAGTGGCTCGAAAAGAAGGCGAAGCGGGGCGCGCGCGGCTACCCGATGGGGACGATCGCCTTCTACGGCCCCGACGACCGCCGTGCCACGAAGGTGGTCGCCAGTGTCGTCCCTGGTCCGGATACTGGCGCGACGGAGCTGCGTCGATGGTTTGCTGAAGACGGCGACGTGCGGGCGGACGAGACGATCTTCGCCGAGATCGCCGCGTTCCTGCGCGAGCATGAGGTCCATTCTGTGGCCATTGTGGATCGCATCATTGGCTGCCCTCACGAGGAGGGCATCGACTATCCGGACGGCGAACCCTGCCCGGAATGCCCCTTCTGGGCCGGTCGAAACCGCTGGACAGGTGAGCTTGAGTCGAAATGAGTTTCGTGACCATTCGCCGATGACCGAACTGCTGCACGCCGGCAGCGAGACGATCATGGCCTGCGACGCGGAGGGGCCGATGATCGATAGTCCGCAGCGCGCCGTCGACCTGATCGGCGAGGCGATGTTCGCCGGCGCCTCGGTGATCGCCCTGCCCGCCTCGCGCCTTGGGCCGGCTTTCTTCCAGCTGCGCACCGGCCTCGCCGGAGAGATCGCCCAGAAGGCGGTCAACTACTGGCTCAAGCTGGTCGTCATCGGCGACATCTCCACGCATCTCGCCGCCAGCAGCGCCCTGCGCGACTGGGTGCGGGAGGCCAATCGCGGCCGCGAGATCTGGTTCGAGCCCAGCCTGGACAGCCTGGCGGCGCGGCTCGACGGCCGCGCCGGGGTCTGACCTACCGCTCCGTCATCAGCGCGTTGATCTCCGGATACGGCATCGCCTTGCCGACCAGCGGGTCGGACACACCGTCCTGCAGGAACGACCGGGCCAGCTCGGCAATCCGGGCGAACACCGTCTGGCTGATGCCGGAGCCGGCGCTGAGGCGGCGGACGCCGAGGGCGGCGAGCTCCGCCGCACCGGGCAGCCCTGGCCGGGACATCACGTTCAGCGGCAGCGGCGCCGCGGCCGCGATCGCCTTGATCTCGTCGGGCTTGGTCGCGCCCGGCACGAAGATGCCGTCGGCGCCGGCGGCGCGGTAGCGCTCGGCCCGGGCCAGCACCTCCGCCACCTTGCCGCCCTCCGGCGCCAAGCCGCGCAGATAGACGTCGGTGCGGGCGTTGATGAACACGTCCTGGCCGCTGCGGGCGGCGGCGCGCTTGATCGCCTCGATCTTGGCGCAGAGCAGGTCCGGCGCCCCCGCCCCGTCCTCGAGGTTGATGCCGGCAGCCCCGGCGCCGATCAGCCGGGCGATCGCCTCGCCCACCGCGGCCGGGTCGTCGCTGTAGCCGCCCTCGGCGTCGACGGTCAGCGGCACCCGGATGATGCGGGCGATGTCGGCGGTGGTGGCGACCAGCAGGTCGAACGGCAGCACGTCGCCGTCCGGATAGCCATGCGCCCAGGCGACGCCGGCGCTGGTGGTGGCGATGGCCTTGGCGCCGAGGCTCTCGATTAGCCGGGCGCTGCCGGCGTCCCAGGCATTGGCGAGCAGCAGGATGCCGTCCTGGTGCAGGCGGCGGAACTGCTGCAGGGCATCGGCCTGACGGGTGGCGGTCATGAGCGGTTCTCTCCCAGGGTTTTGGTTCAGATGGCCAGGGACAGCTGCGGGCTGCCGGCGCCTTCGTGGTCCAGCAGCCAGCGCTTGCGGTCGAGGCCGCCGCCGAAGCCGACCAGCGAGCCGTCGGCGCCGATCACCCGGTGGCAGGGCACCACGATCGGGATCGGATTGGAATTGTTGGCCAGGCCGACGGCGCGCATGGCGCCGGGCTGGCCGATCCGCCGCGCGATCTCGCCATAGGACACGGTGGTGCCGCAGGCGATGCCGCGCAGCGCCGCCCACACCGCGCGCTGGAACGGGGTGCCGACGGCCTCGACCGGCAGCGTGTCGATCGCGGCGAGGTCGCCGGCGAAATAGGCCTCCAGCGCCGCGGTCAGGCCGGCGGGGTCGCGCTGCGGCGCCAGGGTGAAATCGTCGCCGCCGAGGCTGCGGGCGAGCCGGGCGCGCAGCCCCTCCTCCTCGGCCCAGTCGATGGCGCGCAGCCGGCCGGCATCGTCGGCGACGATCACCAGCTCGCCGAGCGGGCTCGGCATGCGGTCGAAGACCAGTGCCTCAGCCATGCTTCGCCCTCGCCACCGGCACGGCATCCGCGGCCCAGAGATGCTGGGCGGCATAGGCGCGCCAGGGCCGCCAGGGCTCGGCCCGCTGCAGCAGGTCGGCCGGGGTCGGCCGCACCCCGGCGCCATCGGCGGCTCCGCGCAAGAGCCCGATGTCGCTGGCCGGGAAGGCGTCGGGCTCGCGCAGGGCGCGCAGGGCGATGTATTGCGCCGTCCAGTCGCCGATGCCGCGGATCCGGCGCAGCCGGGCGATCGCCTCCTCCACCGTGCCGAAGGGGCGGAACAGGTGCGGGTCGGCGATGGCGGCCTCGGCCAGCGCGGTCAGCGTCGCCCGGCGCGACGCGGGCATGCCGAGCGCACCGAGATCCGCCGCGGCGACCCGTTGCGGCGACGGGAAAGCGCGGGACAAGGCTGGGTTCAGCCGCGCCGCCTCCGGTACCTCGGCGCCGCAGATCGACACCAGACGGCCGGCCAGCTGCCGGGCGGCGACCACGGTGACCTGCTGGCCCAGCACGGCACGCACCGCCAGCTCGAACCCGTCCCAGCCGCCGGGGGCGCGCAGCCCCGGTCGCCGCGCCACCAGCGGCGCCAGGAACGGATCCTGCGACAGATGGGCGCCGATCGTCTCGATGTCGGCGCCGACGTCGAACACGCGCCGCACCCGGGCCAGGATGCCCGGCAGGGCGCGCACCGAGGGGAAGCGCACCAGCACCGCCAGGTTGTCGCGCGCCGGCTCGTGCCGGACCTCGACGGTGCCGATCTCGTCGCCCTCGGCGACGCTGCGCCGGTAGGCGCCGCCCGCCACCTGCTCCACCCCGTCAATGGCGCGGGCCTGCAGATAGGCCAGCATCGCCGGCCAGTCATAGGGCGGGCGGTAGCGCAGCCGCAGCGTCACCCCGCCGGCGGCGACCGAATCGACCGGCAGCCCGGCCCAGGCCCGGCGGCGCAGCGCGCTGGGCGGGCGGCGGAACAGGTCGTGGAAGGTCTCGTTGAAGCGGCGGACGCTGCCGAAGCCGGCGGCCAGCGCCACCTCGGCCATCGGCATCCGCGTCTCCTGGATCATCTGCTTGGCGAACAGCACGCGCCGGGTCTGGGCCACGGCGACCGGCGTGGCCCCGAGATGCTGCCGGAACAGCCGGCGCAGTTGGCGGCCACCGACGCCGAGCCGTTCGGCCAGCGCCTCGACCCCCGCCTCGCCGCCGTCGAGCGCGCCGTCGGCGATCAGTGCCAGGCCGCGCGACACGGTGTTGGATGTGCCGCGCCAGGAGGCGAGGTCGGGCGCCGTCTCCGGCCGGCAGCGCAGGCAGGGCCGGAACCCGGCCTCCTGCGCCGCGGCGGCGGAGGCGTAGAACCGGCAGTTCTCGAACTTCGCTGTGCGGGCCGGGCACACCGGCCGGCAGTAGATGCCGGTGGAGGTCACGCCGACGAAGATTCGCCCGTCGAACCGCGGGTCGCGGGTCAGCAGGGCGCGATAGCAGGCTTCTGGATCGAGCGATTCCATGGCCCGACCATGTCACGTCCGAAGCGATCGCGCTCGCGGTTTTCGGACATGGTTGGCAGGGCGGGGAGTCACCACCCCTTCATCGCCGCGGCCTGGGCGGCCAGCCAGTCGCAGAACAGCGACAGCGGCTTGCGCAGCGTCGCGCCGCGCATGGTGACGATGTAGAAGCGCCGGCCGGTGTCGAGGTGGCGGGGAAAGGCGTCGGCCAGGCGGCCGGTCCGGATCAGGTCGTCGATGATCGGCCGCCAGCCCAGCGTCACCCCCTGCCCGTCCATCGCCGCCTGCAGCGCCACCGCATGGTCGGTGACGCGCAGCGACCGGGCCGGCCCCGGCGCCGGCAGGCCGAGGGCGGCGAACCACTCGCTCCAGGTGGCGCGGCGGCGCAGCGCATCCTCGTAATGGATCAACTGGCAGCCATACAGGTCGGCGGCGTCGCGCAGCGGGCCATGCGCCGCCAGATAGGCCGGGCTGGCGACGGCATGCACATGCTCCTCCCACAGTGGGATGGTGTCGTGGTCCGGCCATTTGCCGTCGCCGAGCCGGATCGCGACGTCGATCCCGTCGGCGCCCGGATCGGCATCGCGGTCGATGGTCTGGATCCGCAGCGGGATGGCGGGAAAGGCGGTGCGGAAGGCGGCGAAGCGCGGCAGCAGCCAATGCGCCGCCATCGAGGTCGAGACCCCGATCACGATCTCGCGCTGTGCCGCCGCCATGGACCGGCCGGTGATGTCGTCGACCGCCTGGGCGATCGCGGACAGGCTGGTGGCGACCGCGGCGTAGAGCCGCTCGCCCTCCGGCGACAGCTCCAGCCGGCGATGGTGGCGGATGAACAGGTCGAGCCCGAGCGAGGCCTCGAGCTGGCGGATGCCGTGGCTGACCGCCGACTGGGTGATCGCCAGGTCGTCCGCCGCCCTGGAGAAGCTGAGCCGCCGCGCCGACGCCTCGAACACCGCCAGGGCGTTGAGCGAGGGAAGACTGCCGCGGAGGGTTTGCATCGACTGGGCTCATGCCGGCGTGAAGGAAATTCGGTTTACCATCGGCGGACGGGCCGGAAGAGTGAAACCGTCGCAACGATCCGCCAACGGACATGTCGAACGCCGATCCCCTGCTGCAGCCGTACACGCTGCGCCACCTGACCCTGCGCAACCGCTTCATGTCGACCGCGCATGAGCCGGCCTACACCGAGGACGGCCTGCCGAAGGAGCGGTACCGGCTGTACCATGCCGAGAAGGCCAAGGGCGGCATCGCCTTGACCATGATCGGCGGCTCCTCCGTCGTCGCGCCGGACAGCCCGCAGGCCTTCGGCAACATCCTGCTCTACAAGGACGAGGTGGTGCGCTGGCTGAAGGAGCTGGCGGACGACGTGCATTCGCACGGCGCGGCCGTGATGATCCAGGTCACCCACCTCGGCCGCCGCACCAGCTGGTCGAAGGAGGACTGGCTGCCGGTCGTCGCCCCCTCCCCGGTGCGCGAGCCGGCGCATCGCGCCTTCCCCAAGGCGATGGAGGACTGGGACATCGAGCGCATCGTCGCCGCCTATGCCGACGGCGCCGAGCGGGTCCAGGCCGGCGGGCTCGACGGGATGGAGCTCGAATGCTACGGCCACCTGATCGACCAGTTCTGGTCGCCGGCCACCAACCAGCGCGACGACGAATATGGCGGCGACCTGGACAACCGGCTGCGCTTCGCCTTCCAGGTGCTGCGCGCCATCCGCGAGCGGGTCGGGCCGGGTTTCATCGTCGGCACCCGCATGGTCTGCGACGAGGACTGGGAGCGCGGCCTGTCCAAGGCCGAGGGGCTGGAGATCGCGCGCCGGCTCGTCGCCTCCGGCCTGATCGACTTCGTCAATGTCATCAAAGGCCACATCGACACCGACGAGGCGCTGTCGCATGTCATCCCCGGCATGGGGGCCCGCTCCGCCCCCCATCTCGACTTCGCCGGCGAGGTGCGGGCGGCGGCCAAGGTGCCGACCTTCCACGCCGCCCGGATCCAGGACGTCGCCACCGCCCGCCACGCGATCGAGAGCGGCAAGCTGGACATGGTCGGGATGACCCGGCCGCACATGGCCGACCCGCACATCGCCCGCAAGGTGATCGAGGGGCGCGAGGCCGAGATCCGGCCCTGCGTCGGCATGGGCTACTGCATCGACAGCATCTATGGCGGCCAGGCGGCCTGCATCCACAACGCCGCCACCGGGCGCGAGGCGACGATGCCGCATGTCGTGCCCCGCAGCACCGGGCCGCGGCGCAAGGTGGTGGTGGTCGGCGCCGGCCCGGCCGGGCTGGAGGCGGCGCGGGTGGCCGGCGAGCGCGGCCATGCCGTCACCCTGTTCGAGGCGGCGGACCAGCCGGGCGGTCAGATCCGCATCACCGCCGGCCTGCAGCGCCGGCGCGAGATCCTGGGCATCGTCGACTGGCGCATGGCCGAATGCGAGCGCCACGGCGTGGCGATGCGGTTCAACACCTATGCCGAGGCTGGCGACGTGCTGGCCGAGGCGCCTGACGTGGTGGTGGTGGCGACCGGCGGCCTGCCGAACACCGGCTTCCTCGATGCCGGCGAGGAGCTGGTGACCACCAGCTGGGACATCCTGTCCGGCGCCGCCAAGCCGGCCGAGACCGTGCTGCTGTACGACGACAACGGCGCCCATCCCGGCCTGACCGCGGCCGAGTTCATCGCCGGCGCCGGCAGCCGGCTGGAGCTGGTGACGCCGGAGCGGATGCTGGCCCCGGATGTCGGCGGCACCAGCTATCCGGCCTATTTCCGCGCCTTCTCCGAGCATGGCGTGCAGGTCACCATCAACCTGCGGCTGGAGAGCGTGCGGCGCGACGGCAACCGGCTGGTCGCCAGCTTCCGCGACGAATACGGCCGGCGCACGGTGGAGAAGCGGGCCGACCAGGTGGTGGTCGAGCACGGCACCCTGCCGCTCGACGAGCTGTATTTCGCGCTGAAGCCGCTGTCGTCGAACCTCGGCGCGGTCGATTACGAGGCGATGATCGCCAACCGCCCGCAGGCGGTGAGGCGCAATCCGGAGGGCCGCTTCGTGCTGTGGCGGATCGGCGACGCCGTCTCCTCCCGCAACATCCACGCCGCGGTGTACGACGCGCTGCGGCTGCTGAAGGATTTGTGATGGCGCCGATCCTCGCCATCGACGCCGATGCGTTGGAGTTCGATCCGCTGTGGCTGGTCGAACGGCTGCGCGACGGGCACCGGCAGGGGATCGGCGCGGTCGAGCGCCTGCTGCTGGAAGAGCCGGGCGCGCCCAACAGCCTGCTGACCTGGACGGCGTGGCAGCCGGGCGCGGCGCTGGGGGCGAAGCTGGCCGCGGTGTTTCCGGGCAATGAGGGGCGCGGCGCCGGACCGAACATCCGCTCCGTCGTCGTGCTGTTCGACGGGCAGGACGGCAAGCCGCAGGCGGTGATCACCGGCGAGAGCTTCACCCGCGCCAAGACCGCGGCCGATTCCGCCCTCGGTGCCGACCTGCTGGCCCGACCGGATGCCGCGACGCTGGCGGTGCTGGGCGCCGGGGCGCAGGCGGAGACGCAGATCCGCTACCTGCTGGCCGTCCGCCCCTCGATCCGGCGCGTCGTGATCTGGAACCGCACGGCGGAGAAGGCGCGAGATCTGGCGGCCGCCCTCTCCGTCCCGGGCATCGAGATCGGCGCGGTCGAGGACGCCGAGGCGGCGGTGCGGGCGGCGGACATCGTCTCCTGCGTCACCGCGTCCCGGGAGCCGGTGCTGCGCGGCGCCTGGCTGAAGCCGGGGGCGCATGTCGACCTGGTCGGATCCTTCACCCCGGAGATGCGCGAGGCTGATGACGCGGCGATGCGCCGGGCCCGCCTGTTCGTCGACACGCGCCGCTTCGCCGTCGGCCATTGCGGCGAGTTCACCCAGGCGATCGCCGCCGGCGCCATCGCCCCGGCGGATGTCGTCGCCGATCTGGCCGAACTGTGCGCCGGCGCCGCGGGCCGCCGCTCGGCCGACGAGATCACCCTGTTCAAGAATGCCGGCGGCGGCCATCTCGACCTGATGGTGGCCCGTGCCTTCCATGAGCTGGCCTCTTGCATCGATTGACCTCATGCAGGGGTGAGGAGAATTCGGTTTACGCTGCCCCGGGCGGTCGGGGACGGTTGTGACCTACGTTCCCGGAGGGCCGCATGAAGATCACCCGGATCCGGACGACCCCGGTCAACATCCCGCTCGACGCGCCGTTCCACTGGTCGGTCGGGGCCTATCCCGGCTCCTCCAAATGCATCGTCGAGGTCGAGACCGATGCCGGCATCACCGGGCTCGGCGAGGCGCCGTGGTGGCATTTCGGCCCGATCATCGAGCATGAGCTGGCGCCGCGGATCATCGGCCACGACCCGCTCGACATCGCCGCGATCGAGAGCCTGTGCCTGCCATCGATCCAGATCACCGCCAACACCGGCGAGAACGCCGTGGTGATCGCCTTCGGCGCGCTGGAGATGGCGCTGTGGGACATCCGCGGCAAGGAATGGGGCCAGCCGATCCACAAGCTGCTCGGCGGCGCGGTGCGGCAGGACATCCCGTTCACCGAGTATTTCAGCTTCCGCGAGGCCGCGGGCGCGGCCGGCGGCGAGATGTCGGCCGAGGCCATCGTCGACTATTGCCTGCGGATGCGCGAGGCGCATGGCTCCACCATGTTCGAGGGCAAGCTCAGCCTCGGCGACCCGGAGCTGGAGATCCGAACCGTCCGCAAGCTGCGCGAGGCGCTGGGGCCGGAGGCGATGATCCGGCTCGATTCCAACATGCAGTGGTCGCTGCCCACGGCGCGCCATGTGCTGCAGGCGATCGAGCCCTACAACATCCGCAACTACGAGGATCCGGTCGCGACCTTCGAGGAGATGCAGAAGCTGCGGCAGCACAGCGCCATCCCGTTCTCCTCGCATGTGCCGGACCTGCGCCGCGCCCTGGCGCTGGGCGTGCCCGACGCCTTCGTCACCAACTTCGCCGTGCATGGCGGCATTGGCCGGACGCTGCGCTTCATCGCTGGCTGCGAGGCGACGGGCGTCGATTTCTGGTGCTACAGCGGCGACACCGGCATCTGCACCGCCGCCTATCTCCAGGTCTCGGCGGCGACAGCCTGGATCCGCGAGCCGGCGCAGTCGCTGTTCCGCTGGCAGGTCGGCGACGTGATCGAGGGCGGGCCGTTCCGCCAGACCGGCAACACGGTGCGGGTGCCGGACGGGCCTGGGCTCGGCGTCACCCTCGACCGCCAGGCGCTGGACCGCTGGCACCGCCACTTCGTCGAGCACGGGCCGATGCAGCATTTCCACGACCCGTTCCGGCCGGGGCATTTCCGCCGGCTGCCGCTGAACTGACCGTACCGAAACCGGTTCATCAGGGACCGGACACCAACAACAGGGGCGCTTCATGGACGACGAGACAAGGCTTCATCCCGCGATTCCGCCGATGGCCGAGCAGCTCAAGGCCGGCCGGATCGGACGGCGCGACTTCATCCGCACCGCGGCGCTGCTGGGCATGGCGGCGCCGGCCGCCTACGCCCTGGCCGGGCGGATCACCGGCGAGGCCGCGATCCCGCAGGCCCTGGCGCAGGAGACGCCGCGCAAGGGCGGGATCCTGCGCATCGGCATGCCGGTGATGGATTGCGCCGACCCGGCGATCTACGACTGGTCGGAGAAGGGCAATGTCGGCCGGCTGATCATCGAGCCGCTGGTGTCGATCGGCACCGACGACGTCGCCCGGCCCTGGCTGGCGGAGAAATGGGAGGCCAATGACGATGTCAGCCAATGGACCTTCCATCTGCGCAAGGGCGTGAAGTGGAACAATGGCGACGACTTCAACGCTGACGACGTGATCAAGACCTTCGAGCGCTGGCTCGACAGCAAGACCGGCTCGTCCAACCAGGGCCGGTTCAGCGGCCTGACGGTGAAGGACGGCGACGCGGTCAAGATCGCGCCGAACGCGTTGGAGCGGGTCGACGACCACACCGTTCGCTTCCATCTGCAGAGCCCGATGCTGCAATTCCCGGAAAGCCTGGGCGATTATCCGGCGCTGATCACCCATCGCGACTTCGCCAAGTCCGGCGCCAACCTGATGAAGGCCCCGGTCGGCACCGGGCCGTTCCGGCTGAAGGAGGTGGCGGTGGGGTCGCGCGCCGTGTTCGAGAAGCGGCCGGCGGCGGAGTATTGGGGCGAGGAGGTCTATCTCGACGGCGTCGAGTATATCGACCTCGGCAGCGACCCGGCCGCCTGGCTGGCGGCACTGGGCTCCGGCCAGGTCGACCTGGTGAGCCAGGTGCCGGTCAACCTGCTGCCGGCGGTGCAGGGCGTGCCGGGGCTGAAGCAGTACGAGAAGCTGACGGCGGAGACCGGCGTCGCCCGCTTCCGCCTCAGCGAGCCGCCCTTCGACAAGAAGGCGGTGCGCCAGGCGATCCAGGCCTGCGTCGACCATAAGCGCCTGACCGAGCTGGCCTATCAGGGCTTCGGCACGCCCGGCGAGGATTTCCACGTCTCGCCGATCCACCCGGAATACACGCCGCTGCCGCTGCCGGCGCCGGACATCGACAAGGCCAAGAAGCTTCTCGCCGAGGCCGGCTATCCGAACGGGCTGTCGATCGAGATCAGCTGCCAGGACGCGCTGAAGCACGAGATCGACACCGCCCAGGTGCTGTCCGAGATGGTCAAGCCGGCCGGCATCGACCTCAAGGTCAACGTCCTGCCCGGCGCCACCTTCTGGGACCGCTGGACCAAATGGCCGTTCTCGGTGACGCAATGGCTGACCCGGCCGCTGGCGGTGCAGGTCCTGGCACTGGGCTACCGCAGCGGCGTCGCCTGGAACGAGACCGGCTACGCCAACCCGGAGTTCGACAAGATCCTCGACCAGGCCCAGGCGACGCTGGACCTGGAGAAGCGCAAGGTGCTGGTGCACCGGCTGGAAGAGATCATGCAGGAGGACGCGATCGCCATCATCCCGTTCTGGCTGAAGATCTTCACCGCCAGCACCGACAAGGTGCAGGGCTTCGAATACCACTTCGCCCGCGAGATGCATCTGAACAAGGTCTGGCTGGCGGGCTGAGCGAACGGCTCCGCGGCGCCTCGCCCCGCGGCGGCAAAGAGCGGCCTCGCAGATTGGGTTCGCGGAGGCGAACCCAATCTGCGCCTGACACGCAAGCGCCTCCGCCCTCTCCTGCAGGGCGGGAGGGGCGACGCAAATAGTTTCGGCAAGATCCAGAATGGGGCACGCGCCCGGCGCTCAGCTGGTGTCGTCTTCTTCGCGCGGAAGCGCGGGGTCGGGCTCGCGCATCCGGCCGTGCCGGGGACTCCAGTCGCGCGGCCACGGTGGTGGCGGCGCGGTCCGGGATACGGCCGGCGCCGCAGCCGCGACCGCGGGCCAGTGGGGCTGTATCCCGAGGTCGCGGCACAGGCGCAGGATCAGGGTCTCGATCGGCAGGGCGGTGTCGGCCAGGTCGGCGTCGATCCGGTCGGTCTCGGACACCCGCGTCCACAGATCGACGGTCAGCCGCTCCCGGGCCTCAGGAGCATCGGGTGCGGTGTCGATGGCCCGGGTGACGCCGCGGACGACGCCACGGCGGCGGTCATCCTTCGCCGCCTGCCGCCGGCTCCATCCGTCCTCGGCCTCGCGCCGGGCCTCCTCCTGCCGCTCGCGCAGCCGAACCTTGAGGGCAATGGCGCGGCGGACACCGAGGGCGAGGCTGCTGAAATGGGCTTCCCCGGCCTTGTCGAGATCGCCGTCCTTGATGGCCTTGACGCTCGCGGCCTGGAACGCCCGGGCGAATTCCAGGCCGAGCTCCGCCATCTCGGACAGCATCTCGATGTCCCGGGCAGCCTCGTCCGTGGCCGGCGATGCGACGGACGGGATCTCATCCCTGGTGGAGGCACTGTCCATGCCATCATTGGAACATAAAGGGAACAAATAAGTCAAGGATAACCGCACCGCCCGCCCCTCGTCGGCAACCGTGATCCGATGGCCGCGGTCGTCGGAACACGGTTACGCCCTACTCTTGCAGTGACCCCTAATGGTTCGCGCGGCATCGGCATCAGACACGCGCCGATGACCGGTTCAAGCCTGCCTGACGATGCGTCCGATCACATTGACGAGAAGGCGCGCAGCGGTGAGCGCCGTGATGCCGTCCATATCAGCGGGCGTTTGGAATTCAATGAGGTCGAAGCCGGCAAGGCGTCCGCGCCGGCTCACCCCCTCGATCAGTCCGATCGCCTGCTGATAGGTCAGCCCGCCGGGCGTGCGGCCGGCGACGCCCGGCATCACGCTGGGATCGAGCCCGTCGCAGTCGAGGGTCACAACGACGCGCGCGCCCGCGGGCATGTGCCCGAGGGCGGCTTCGACGCCTTCGGCGTGGATCTCCCGCGCCGTGACGAGGCGCGCGCCCCAGCGCCTGGCGGCCTCGACCTCCAAGGGCCGGGCACTGCCAAGGCCCCGGATACCCGCCTGCACGATGCCGGCGACATGTGGCATCTCGCTCGCCCGGCGCATGGTGCTGGAATAGCCCAAGGGCTCGCCATAGCGCTCGTCGCGCCAGTCGATATGGGCATCGATCTGCAGGATCCAGATCGGGCCATGATCGGCAAAGCCGGCGATGAAAGGGATGGGCACGGAATCATCGCCCCCGATCATCAGCGGTGCGGCGCCGGCGGCGAGGATGGCGCGCGTCCTCTCTTCGATCAGCTTGCGATTTCCGGCATTGTCAAAGACCGAAGTCGGCAGATCGCCGGCATCGACGCAGCAGGGCTCACGGCCCTCGAAGAGAGGGCCGCCAAGGTCGAAGTCCCAGCTGTCGAGGAACTGCGCATCGTCCTGGCTGGCGGCGCGGATGGCGGCCGCCGCGCCGGCGAAGCCCGAAGGATCGGCACCGGGATAGGTGCTGCCATGCGGCGCGCCGAACAGCACGATGCGCGGCTGCACGCCGCCGGGCAGGTGTGCGGGAAAATCGAGAAAGCCGGAATGCGGGGGCATGTCGGAGGTCCTTGCTGCAGAGTTCGGAAGGTACAGCTTCTCAAAGCCGGCATAGGCATCGGCGGACCGACAGCCCCTACTCCACCGTGACGCTCTTGGCGAGGTTGCGGGGCTGGTCGACATCGGTGCCCTTGGCCACGGCGGTGTGGTAGGCCAGGAGCTGCACCGGCACGGCGTAGAGGATCGGCGCGACGAAGGGGTCGATGCCCGGCAGGTCGATCGCCGCCACCGGGCCTGGCCCCAGCCTCTCGATCCCCTCCCGGTCGGAGAAGAAGATCACCTTGCCGCCGCGGGCCATCACCTCCTGCACGTTCGACACGGTCTTGTCGAAGACAGGATCGCGCGGCGCCAGCACGATCACCGGCACCTTGTCGTCGATCAGCGCGATCGGCCCGTGCTTCATCTCGCCGGCGGCATAGCCCTCGGCGTGGATGTAGCTGATCTCCTTCAGCTTCAAGGCGCCCTCCAGCGCCAGCGGGTAGGACAGGCCGCGGCCGAGGTAGAGAACGTCCCGCGCCAGCGCCACCTGGTGGGCGAGGTCGCGGATCGTGGCGTCGTGGTTCAGCACGTCGGCGAGGCGGCTCGGCACCTCGGTCAGGGCGGTGGACAGCGCCGCCTCCCGCGCCGCGTCGATGGCGCCGCGCGCCCGGGCCGCGGCGACGGCCAGGCAGGCCAGCACGGTCAGCTGGGTGGTGAAGGCCTTGGTCGAGGCGACGCCGATCTCCGGCCCGGCCAGGGTCTGGATCACCGCGTCGCTCTCGCGGGCGATCGAGCTGTCCGGCACGTTGACGATCGACAGGATGCGCTGGCCCTGCGACCGGGCGTAGCGCAAAGCCGCCAGCGTGTCGGCGGTCTCGCCCGACTGGGAGACGAAGATGGCCAGGCCGCCCTCGGGCAGCGGCGCCTCGCGGTAGCGGAACTCCGAGGCGATATCGAGCTCGACCGGCAGCCGGGCCACGGTCTCGAACCAGTATTTCGCCACCATGCCGGCATAGAAGGCGGTGCCGCAGGCGACGATGGTGGCGCGCGGCACCGTGGCGAAGTCGAAGGGCAGCGGCGGCAGCACGATCGCCCGGGTCGCCGGGTCCAGCATGGTGCGCAGCGTGTCGCCCACCACCGCCGGCTGCTCGTAGATCTCCTTCAGCATGTAGTGGCGGAAATCGCCCTTGCCGATCAGCGCGCCGGTGGTCGCGATCGGCTTGACCGGCCGGGCGACCGACCGGTCCGCGGCGTCATAGATCTCGACGCCCGACCGGGCGATCACCGCCCAGTCGCCCTCGTCGAGATAGCAGATCCTGTCGGTCCACGCCCCGATCGCCAGCGCGTCGGAGCCGACATACATCTCGCCGTCGCCGAAGCCGATGGCCAGCGGCGAGCCGCGCCGGGCGACGACCAGCAGGTCCTCCTCGCCGTTGAACAGGAAGGCCAGGGCGAAGGCGCCCTCCAGCCGCTTCAGCGCCGCGGCGCTGGCCTCGCGCGGCGCCATCTGCCGGTCGAGATAGTGGCTGACCAGATGGGCGACGATCTCGGAATCGGTCTCGGTGGCGAAGACGTGGCCGAGCGCCTCCAGCTCCTGCCGCAGCTCGCGGAAATTCTCGATGATGCCGTTGTGCACGATCGCGACCCGGTCGGTCGCATGCGGATGGGCATTGTTTTCGCTCGGGCGGCCGTGGGTGGCCCAGCGGGTGTGGCCGATGCCGATGGTGCCGTCGATCGGCGCCTCGCCTAGCCGGCTCTCGAGATGGACCAGCTTGCCCTCGGCGCGGCGGCGCTCGATCCGGCCGTCGACCAGGGTGGCGATGCCGGCGGAATCATAGCCGCGATATTCCAGGCGCTTCAGCGCCTCGACCAGGCGGGAGGCGACCGGCCGGGTCCCGACGATGCCGACGATGCCGCACATCAGCCCTTCTCCTGCTCGCGCTTGGCTTTTTCCGCCTTCTTCTTCGCGCGGTAGCGCGGCGCCCAGCCGGGCTTCTCCTCCTGCCGGGCGCGGCCGATTGCCAGCGCGTCCGGGGCGACGTCGCGGGTGATGACGCTGCCGGCGGCGATGTTGGCGCGGTCGCCGACCGTCAGCGGCGCCACCAGCACGGTGTCGGAGCCGACGAAGACCTCGGCGCCGATGCTGGTGCGGAACTTGTTGTAGCCGTCGTAGTTCGAGACGATGGTGCCGGCGCCGATATTGGTCTTCTCGCCGACCGAGACGTCGCCGAGATAGGTCAGATGGTTGGCCTTGGCGCCGGCGCCGAGATCAGCCGCCTTCAGCTCGACGAAATTGCCGATATGCGCCCCCTCGCCCACCGTCGTGGTCGGGCGCAGCCGGGCGAAGGGACCGATGCGGGCGCCGGTGCGGATCGTCGCTCCCTCGATATGGCTGAAGCCCAGGATCTCGACCCCGTCCTCGACCGTGACGCCGGGGCCGAAATAGGTCGACGGCCCGATCACCACGTCGCGCCCGAGCTTCGTGTCGGCCGAGAGCCAGACGGTCTTCGGGTCGACCAGCGTCGCGCCGCCGAGCATGGCCTGGCGGCGCAGCCGGTCCTGCAGGATGGCCTCGGCATCGGCCAGCTCGACCCGGGAGTTGATGCCCAGCACCTCGGCCGGGTCGCCCTCGACCACGCTGCAGGCCCAGCCGCGGGCCCGGGCGGCCTCGACCGTGTCGGTCAGGAAGAACTCGCCCTTGGCGTTCTCGGCCTTCAGCGCCGCGATCAGCTCCGCCAGGCGGCGGCCGTCGAAGGTCATGATGCCGGCATTGCAGAGGCCGATCCGGCGCTCGTCCGCGCTGGCTTCGGAATATTCGACGATGCGGTCGAGGCCGCCGTCGCCGGTCAGCACCAGCCGGCCGTATTGCAGCGGGTCGGCCGGGCGCATGCCCAGCACCACCACCGCCGGATCCTCGGCGGCGCGGCGGGCCGCGACCAGCCGCTCCAGCGTCGCCGTGGTCAGCAGCGGCGTGTCGCCGAACAGCACGATGACGTCGCCCTCGAAGCCCACGATCGCCGGCAGCGCCGCGCGCACCGCGTCACCGGTGCCGCGCTGCGCCGGTTGGATCACGGTCGGGACCGGGGCGACGCTCTGCGCCACCGCCTCCATCCCCGGCCCCACCACCACGGCGATCCGCTCGGGCGCCAGCGCCTGGGCGGCGGCGACCACATGGCCGAGCATCGACCGGCCGGCGATCTCGTGCATCACCTTTGGACGGTCGGATTTCATCCGGGTGCCCTTGCCGGCGGCGAGGATGAGGCAGGCGACAGCGCTCACGGGGGCTCCACAATCACGGACCATGTCCCGCGTGGTCTGCCACGGACGCCGCGAAAGCGAAATTCAATTATTGTTGCGACGGGTTACGCGCATCGGTTGAGATCAGGAGGCGCCGACCTGGATCGCGCGGAGATGCACGATGACGCGGCCCCAGGGGGACTCGCTCTGGATCCGCACCGGCACCGCCGGCAATCCGGCGCCGGGGGAGGCCAGCCAGGTGTCGATCACCCGCTGGTCCGGCGCCCGCGAGCTGGGCTGGAGATACTCGGTCGGCTTGGCGTTGCGCCGTTCGTCGCCGAAGTTGAAATCGCCGACCATCGGCGTCAGCGACACAGTGCAGCGCTGGGCCGACCCGCCATACATCCCGAGATCCGATTTCTCCACCGTCACCGTGCCACCATCGGCCAGGTCAGCGCGGTACAGCCGGCGCCCGTCGAACACCGGCACCTGGCCCTGGCAGGCCTCGGCGCCGAGATGCAGGGCCTGCAGGATGGCGACCACGCCGCTCAGCGGGTCCACCGCATGGACCAGCTTTTCCGGCGGGATGGTCTGCTCGCGCTTCGGCTTCTTGCTCGGCACGATCTCGACATCCATCCGGCCGCCGCCGAGGAAGGTGATGGTGGTGGTCCTGGCGTCGTCGCCGTTGATCCGCTCGACCACGTTGCGGGCCGGGCGCACCCGGGCGCCGTCCAGCCCGCCGCTCGACTGCACGTTCGAGCGCCAGTCGCTGAAGGTGGCGGCGATGCCGACGACATGGGCCGACAGGCCGACGTCGTAGCGGTCGCCCGCCAGCGAGACGCCGGAGGTCACCTCCAGCATGCGCACGCCGCCGACATAGACATCATAGGTCATGCGGGCGCTGGCATCGGCGGCCGCGGCGGGGTTTGCCGCAGCCAGGACGCCGGCCAGGGCGGCGATGGCGTTGGGGAGGAGACGGGGCATGCGCGTCTTGTACCTCGCAGTGGCGACGGGGCGCCAGACTGGGAAGAAACTGGGGCGCGATTGCGGCGATAACCAGGGGTGCCCGGCCAAGAGCCAGCTCACCTTTCAGCCGAGCCGCGTCTCAGCCGAGGAAATCCGAGGCCTGTTTCGACCGCCTTGACATCCAAGTACGCGCTTCTTGACACCGTGGCGCTGATGCATCACCGTCTGTCTATTCCGATATGGGGGAAATTGATTGCTGCTGTCAATTCAAGCGTGCAGAGGCATTGCCGCGCTGCTGGTCGTGCTTTATCATTTGAATACGGATATATTCCATGGACCAAAATACTTTTCCGGCCGGCCATTCGGGCCGATATTTGATTTCGGCCATGCGGGCGTTGAGTTCTTCTTTGTCCTCAGCGGGTTTATTATTGTCTTCGCTCACGGACGCGACGTCGGTCGTGTCGACCAGCTGGCTCGCTATCTTTGGCGCCGATTCCAGCGCATCTATCCAATCTACTGGGTCGTGCTCGTCGGGGTCGTTTCGATCTATTTCGCGGTTCCGTCATTCGGCAAGGGCTACGAAACTGACCCCGTTACGATTCTGTCGTCTTTTACGCTGGTCTATGCGGATGGCAACAACGTCGTCGCGGTGGCCTGGACCCTCTACCACGAGGTCCTGTTCTACGCGGCCTTTGCTGTGCTGATCTGGAATCGGACAGCCGGCCTCGTCCTCTTCGGCGCCTGGGGCGTCGGCATCGTCATCTTCCATGCCATCTCTCCGGACGCACCATCCTTCATTGGTTTCCTGGCCTCGCCGATGAACTTGCTGTTCCCGCTCGGCATGCTGTCGGCCGTCGTCTACAGATCGGGCGTCAAGCTGCCTGCCGGGACTGTCGCCGCAGTCGGCGCCTTGGTTTTCCTGGCCTACGGCGGCGCCGAGCTGGTCTACGGTCGCTCGAAGGCCGGACCGCTGCTCTATGGCCTCGGAAGCGCACTGCTTATCGTCGGTCTTGGGCGGCTGGAGGCGACCGCTCGGATCCGCATTCCGAGAATCCTGGTGTTCCTCGGTGCTGCGTCCTACTCGATCTACCTGACGCACTATCCGCTGCTGTCTCTGTTCGGCAAGGTTGCGGTGGCGGCCGGCCTGCGATCGGTGCCGGAGTGGCTGTCGTTCCTCTTGATCGGCGGCGTCACGGTTGCGGTCGGGTGCGCCTTCCATGCCGTCGTTGAACGCCCATTGCTGCGCTGGATCGGGAACGCCCGGAAAGCGTCGGGGCCGCATCGGCAGCCGGCGCAGACACGCTGAGCACGGCCAGATCGGGCTGGTGTCCGGAGAGGCACCGGACGTGGTGCCGAACTGCAGCTGAGTGCTTGAGAAGGATGGTGGGCGCGACAGGGATTGAACCTGTGACCCCTCCCGTGTGAAGGGAGTGCTCTCCCGCTGAGCTACGCGCCCCCGCGTCGTCGGGGCCGCCTAAGTACGAGGCGACACCCCGGCTGTCAAGGCCGCAATGCGGCGGCCCGATCGTCTTGTCGTCAGGCCGCCCGCCGCTGCTCGATCGCCGTCTCGACCAGGTCGACGGCGGCGCGCAGCACCTCCGGCCCCGCCCCCGGGCGATGGGCGTTCTCGGCCAGGTGGCGGCGGAAGGCACGGGCGCCCGGCACGGCCTGGTACAGGCCGAGGATGTGGCGGGTCATCGACCCCAGCGGCACGCCGCGGGAGCGCATCGCCTCGACATAGGGCAGGAATCCGTCGACCACGTCGCGGCGGCTGCGGACGGGGCCGTCCTCGCCGAAGATGCGGCGGTCGGCCTCGGCCAGCATCCAAGGGTTCTGATAGGCCTCACGGCCGATCATGACGCCGTCGAGATGGGTCAGCTGCTCCGCGGCCATGTCGAGCGAGGTGATGCCGCCATTGATGGCGATGGTGAGGTGCGGGAAATCGCGCTTCAGCCGGTGCACCACCTCGTAGCGCAGCGGCGGGATCTCGCGGTTTTCCTTCGGGCTCAGCCCGCTCAGCCAGGCCTTGCGGGCGTGGACGATGAAGGTGTCGCAGCCGGCCTCGGCGCTGGTGCCGATGAACGCCACCAGCGCCTCATAGCTGTCCCGATCGTCGATGCCGATGCGCGACTTGACCGTGACCGGCACGTCGCAGGCGGCGCGCATCGCGGCGACGCAGGCGGCGACGGTCGCAGGTTCCGCCATCAGGCAGGCGCCGAAGCGGCCGGACTGCACCCGGTCGCTGGGGCAGCCGACATTCATGTTGATCTCGGCATAGCCCCAGTCGGCGCCGATGGCGGCGGCCTTGGCCATCGCCTCCGGGTCGCTGCCGCCGAGCTGCAGCGCCACCGGCTGCTCCGCCTCGGAGAAGCCGAGGATGCGCTCGCGGTCGCCATGCAGCACCGCCCCGGTCGTCACCATCTCGGTGTACAGCCGGACGCGGCGCGAGACCTGGCGCAG
Source organism: Inquilinus sp. CA228 (assembly GCF_052078665.1). Classification (NCBI taxonomy): domain Bacteria; kingdom Pseudomonadati; phylum Pseudomonadota; class Alphaproteobacteria; order Rhodospirillales; family Rhodospirillaceae; genus Inquilinus; species Inquilinus sp. CA228. The sequence goes on from NZ_JBQJIK010000016.1 coordinate 53,470, forward strand.
GAAGAACCGGCAATGCCGGTCCGTCCAGTCCATCATCGGCGCCACGGAGAGGCGGTGCGTGTCGGCGGTCGAGGTCATGGCCGCAGTCTATCGGGAAGGACGCCGGGACCGAAGCCCCGGCGCATCCTTTGGTTACCGCCCGACGGGGCGGCGGCGCATCGGCGCCGCGCCGCCATCATTGGCCGGCGCCGCACGGCGGTCGCCGCTTGGCTGCGCCGGGCGCTGGCCCTGCCCCTGATGACCATGGCCATGCGGACGCTGGCCCTGGCCCTGGGGCCGCTGCCCCTGGCCGTGCGGGCGCTGGCCCTGATGGCCCTGCGGACGCTGGCCCTGGCCCTGCGGCCGGCCGCCGCGATGCTGGCTCTGGCGCGGCGCCGGGCCGGCGCCGCCCTGACGGAACGGGATGGTGGAGCGGTAGGCGTGGTCCTCGACCACCGGCACCGGCTGGCGGATCAGCTTCTCGATGTCGCGCAGGAACGCCCGCTCCTCGACGTCGCAGAACGAGATCGCCATGCCGTCGGCGCCGGCGCGCGCGGTGCGGCCGATGCGGTGGACATAGCTCTCCGGCACGTTCGGCAGCTCGAAGTTGATCACATGGGAGACGCCGTCGACATCGATGCCGCGGGCGGCGATGTCGGTCGCGACCAGGACCCGGACCTTGCCGTTGCGGAAGCCCAGCAGGGCCCGCTCGCGCTGGCTCTGCGACTTGTTGCCGTGGATCGCGTCGGCGTTGATGCCGGCCTGGACCAGCTGCTTGGCGACGCGGTCGGCGCCGTGCTTGGTGCGGGTGAACACCAGGACGCGGCGGATGCTCTCGTCGTCGCGCAGGATCTCGGTCAGGAGCGAGCGCTTGTCGTCCTTCTCGACGAACATGACGCGCTGGTCGATGCGCTCGGCCGTGGTCGCGACCGGCGCGACCTCGACCCGCACCGGGTCGGTCAGCAGGCGGCCGGCCAGGTCGGAGATGTCGGACGGCATGGTGGCGGAGAAGAACAGGCTCTGCCGCTTCGCCGGGATGGTGGCGACGATCTTCCGGATCGCATGGATGAAGCCCATGTCGAGCATCTGGTCGGCTTCGTCCAGGACGAAGACTTCGAGATCGCTGAGCCGGATGGCGTTCTGGGACATCAGGTCGAGCAGGCGACCGGGGGTGGCGACCAGGATGTCGACGCCCTGCGCCATGGTGCGGATCTGCGGGCCCATGCCGACGCCGCCGAACACGGTGGTGCGGGTCAGCGGCAGGTGGCGGCCATAGACGCGGAAGCTCTCGGCGATCTGGCTGGCCAGCTCGCGGGTCGGGCTCAGCACCAGCACGCGGCAGCCGCGGCGCGGCGGGGTGCGCCGGTCGGCCATCAGCCGGTGCAGGATCGGCAGGGCGAAGGCGGCGGTCTTGCCGGTGCCGGTCTGGGCGACGCCCAGCAGGTCGCGGCCCTGCAGCAGATGAGGAATGGACTGCGCCTGGATCGGCGTCGGGGTCTCGTAGCCTTCAGCCGACAGCGCCTTGAGAAGGAGCGGGTTCAGGCCGAGATCGGTAAAGTTGGTCAAGGGATGCTTTCAGTAACAACGACGCCGAACCACTGGACTCCGGTTCGTGCCGGAGTCATGGCGATAAGCGCGGGGTTGACGATGACGCCCCGCGCGATCTGGGCAGTCGGATGACTTCGATCGGGACCGACAGGACGCATCCCGGAGGGAGCGCTCACGCGATCGGTGGCCGACGGCTGCATTGGCAGCGACCGGAATGTCGTTGCGCAGTGCACAAAAGTCAAGGCTTACCGCCGATCGCATTCCTGCCCTGCATGACAGGTCAGGATATTTCGTTCGGTTTTGCCGATCCATGCCCCCTCCCATCGATTTTTCTTGCTGCTGAGACTAGGCCGCGGGACCGTGGCGGCATGAACGTCACGCTGCGCCAGATCGCCTACTTCACCGCGGTGGCGGAGGCCGGCTCAGTCTCCGGCGGCGCCGCGGCGGTCGGCATCTCGCAATCGGCGATCACCGATGCGCTGAAGGCGCTGGAGGAGCAGACCGGCGCCCGGCTGTTCGAGCGCCATGCCCGCGGCGTCATCCTGACCTATCCCGGCCACCAGTTCCTGCGCCATGCCCGCACCATCCTGGCGGCGGTGGCCGACGCCCAGAACGCGCTGAAGACCCTGCCGGAGGCGGTGCAGGGCACGCTGCCGCTCGGCGTCACCACCATGGTCTCCGGCTATTTCCTGGCCGATCTGCTGGCCCGCTTCCGGCGGGTGTTCCCGAACGTCACGGTCGAGGTGATCGAGGAGGAGCGGACCTATATCGAGCACCTGATGATCAACGGCGAGATCGCGGTCGCGGTGATGATCGTCTCGACCCTGGACAACCGCGACGCGCTGGAGAGCGAGATCCTGGTCCGCTCCGAGAGCCGGCTGTGGCTGCCGCCGGACCACCGCTTCATGGGGCGCGAGGCGATCCCGCTGGCCGAGATCGTCGACGAGCCGCTGATCGCGCTGGCGGTGGACGAGATCGTCGAGGCCAGCGACCTGTTCTGGCGGGCGGCCGGGCTGATCCCGAAGCGGGTGCTGCGCACCGCCTCGGTCGAGGCCGTGCGCAGCTTGGTGGCGACCGGCGCCGGCGTCGCCATCCTGCCCGACATGGCCTACCGCCCGTGGTCGCTGGAAGGCGACCGGATCGAGGCGCGGCCGCTGGCCGACCCGCTGCCGACGCTCGATGTCGGCGTGGTCTGGCGCCGCGGCTCGCCGCTGTCGACCCAGGCCGAGACCTTCATCCAGGTCGCCCGCACCCATCCGGCGCCGCGCCTGCGGTCGCTGTAGCCATCGGTTTCTCCGATAGCAAAACAGGATATTTCATATTTCTCGGCATTCCGGCAACGGACCTACCATTCTCCCCAACAAACAACGGGGAGATCGAGATGGGATCGCAGCTTCGCCGGATGCTCGCCCTGGGCAGCGCCCTCGCCGTGTTCGGCACCACCACCCTGGCGGGCGCCGCGCCGCTGACGGCCATCGGGACGGGCGAGGGCCAGGTCGATATCGTCGCCTGGGCCGGCTATATCGAGCGCGGCGACACCGACAAGGCCTATGACTGGGTCACCGGCTTCGAGAAGGAAACCGGCTGCAAGGTCAGCGTCAAGACCGCCGGCACCTCGGACGAGATGGTGGCGCTGATGAACGAGGGCGGCTTCGACCTCGTCACCGCCTCCGGCGACGCCAGCCTGCGCCTGATCTACGGAAAGCGGGTGCAGGAGATCAACACCGAGCTGGTGCCCGGCTGGAAGACGATCGATCCGCGGCTGCAGAACGCGCCCTGGTTCACCGTCGACGGCAAGCATTACGGCGTGCCCTACCAATGGGGCCCGAACGTGCTGGCCTACAACACCGAGGTGTTCAAGGAGCCGCCGAAGAGCTGGAGCGTGGTGTTCGAGCCGACCACCCTGCCCGACGGCAAGCCGAACAAGGGCCGGATCGAGGCTTATGACGGGCCGATCTACATCGCCGATGCGGCGCTGTACCTGATGAAGGCGAAGCCCGAACTGGGGATCAAAGATCCTTATCAATTGAACGAGGCCCAGTACAAGGCGGCGCTCGACCTGCTGCGCGGCCAGCGCCAGCTGGTGATGCGCTACTGGCACGACGCCATGGCCCAGGTCGACGACTTCGTCAACGAGGGCGTCGTCGCCTCCTCGACCTGGCCGTTCCAGGTCAACCTGCTGAAGTCGCAGAACAAGCCGATCGCCAGCGTCATCCCCGAGGAAGGGGCGACGGGCTGGGCCGACACCACCATGCTGCATGTCGACGCGGCGCATCCGAACTGCGCCTACAAATGGCTGCAGCACTCGCTGAACCCCAAGCTGCAGGGCGACCTCGCGGCATGGTTCGGTTCGGTGCCGGTGGTGCCCGACGCCTGCAAGGGCAACGAGCTGCTCGGCGCCGAGGGCTGCAAGACCAACGGCTTCGACAATTTCGAGAAGATCCACTTCTGGACCACGCCGCGCCAGCAGTGTGAGGCGCATCCGGAAGGCTGCGTGCCCTATCTGCGCTGGGCCACGGACTACATCGCCGTCCTCGGCGGGCGGTAGACCGCTCTCGCCCCCTCACCCTCCCGGCCCAAGCGGGCCGGGCCCCTCCCTCTCCCCGAGGAGAGGGAATCGGAGGCGTGGCCCTTCACCTCTCCTTTGGGAGAGGTCGAAATCGCGCAGCGATTTCGGGTGAGGGGGAGCCGGCCAGGCCGCATCGCACCTGCATACCGACGGGCCGATCCCATGACCGACCGCAGCACCGCCGTCCGTTTCGACCATGTCAGCCGCCATTTTGGGTCGGTGTGGGCGGTGGACGATGCCAGCTTCGAGATCCGCGACGGCGAGTTCTTCTCGATGCTCGGGCCCTCGGGTTCGGGCAAGACCACCTGCCTGCGCCTGATCGCGGGGTTCGAGCAGCCGACCGCCGGCCACCTGCTGCTGCACGGCCGCGACGTCTCGGCCACGCCGCCCTATGACCGCGACGTCAACACCGTGTTCCAGGACTACGCCCTGTTCCCGCATATGAGCGTGTGGGAGAACGTGGCCTACGGCCTGATGATCCGGCGCGTGCCGAAGCCGGAGCGGCGGCGCCGGGCCGAGGAGATGCTGGCGATGGTCAAGCTCGGCGACTTCGCCGGGCGCCGGCCGGCCCAGCTGTCGGGCGGCCAGCGCCAGCGCGTCGCCCTGGCCCGGGCCCTGGTCAACCGCCCCTCCGTCCTGCTGCTGGACGAGCCGCTCGGCGCCCTCGACCTCAAGCTGCGCGAGGCGATGCAGGAGGAGCTGAAGGCGCTGCAGCGCCAGGTCGGCATCACCTTCGTCTATGTCACCCACGACCAGGGCGAGGCCCTGGCGATGAGCGACCGGGTGGCGGTGTTCAACCGCGGCCGGGTCGAGCAGATCGACACGCCCGCCGCGATCTACGACCGGCCGGCCACCGCCTTCGTCGCCGGTTTCGTCGGCGCCTCCAACATGGTCGACGCCGCCACCGCCGGGAAGCTGATGGGCCAGGCCCGGCCCTTCGCCCTGCGGCCGGAGCGCATCCGGATCCTGAACGACGGCCAGCCGGCGCCGGCCGATGCGGTCGAGGTGGCCGGCACGGTCGACGGCGTCAGCTTCCTCGGCGCCACCACGCGCTACCGCGTCGCGCTGGGCCCCGGCGGCGCCGTCGACGTGGTCGAATCCAATCTCGACACGGCACCCAAGACGCCGGGACAGGCGGTGCGGCTGGCCTGGCGGCGCGACCACGCCCATCCGCTGGCCGAGGTCGCGGCATGACCATGGCCGCCACCCTGCCCGCCCCGGCGGCGGACGGAATCGGCCGGCGCGCGGCGCGGCTGCTGTACCGCAACGGCTGGCTGCTGCTGATCCTGCTGCTGGCGCCGCCGCTGCTGTGGCTCGGCGTGGTCTATCTCGGCTCATTGTTCGCGCTGCTGCTGCAAAGCTTCTATTCGGTCGACGGCTTCACCGGGATGATCGTCCCGGAATTCACCCTGTCGACCTATGCCGACCTGCTGACCGCCGCCAACATGGACGTGGTGCTGCGCACCGCGGGGATGGCCGCAGCGGTGACGATCCTGTGCGCGCTGATCGGCTTCCCGATCGCCTATTACGCGGCGCGCTACGCCCGCGGCCGGGCCAAGGCCGCCTTCTACATCGCGATCATGCTGCCGCTGTGGTCGAGCTACCTGGTCAAGGTCTATGCCTGGAAGCTGATCCTGGCGCGCGAGGGCGTGGTCACCTGGCTGGCCGCCAAGTTGCACCTGACCTGGCTGCTGGACGGAATCCTGGCCTTGCCGGTGGTCGGCGGCGCGTCGCTGTCCAGCGCCTATCTCGGCACCGCCGTGGTCTTCGTCTACATCTGGCTGCCCTTCATGATCCTGCCGGTGCAGGCGGCGCTGGAGCGGGTGCCGCGGTCGCTGACCGAGGCCTCGGCCGATCTCGGCGCCAGGCCCTCCCAGACCTTCTGGACGGTGATCCTGCCACTGGCCTTCCCGGGCGTGGCCGCCGGGTCGATCTTCACCTTCTCGCTGACCCTCGGCGACTACATCATCCCCGGCATCATCGGCTCCTCCCGCCCCTTCATCGGCCAGGTGGTGCTGCAGCTGCAGGGCACCGCCGGCAACGTGCCGCTGGCCGCCGCCTTCACCGTGGTGCCGATCGTGATCATGGCGGTCTATCTGACGGCGGCGAAGCGCCTGGGGGCCTTCGATGCGCTCTAGTGGCAAAGCCACGGCTGGCACCAGCGCGCCGCTCGGCCTGCGGATGATGGCGCTCGGCGGCATCCTGTTCCTGCATGTGCCGCTGCTGTTCATCCTGCTCTACGCCTTCTCCAGCGACGAGAAGACCTTCCAGTTCCCGCCGCCCGGCCTGACGCTGCAATGGTTCGCCGTCGCCTGGCTGGACCGGCCGGACATCTGGGCGGCGCTGTGGCTGTCGGTGAAGGTGGCGGCGATGGCGACGCTGCTGGCGATCGTGCTGGGCACCTGCGCCGCCGCCGCGGTCTGGCGCAGCCGCTTCTTCGGGCGGGAGTCGCTGTCGTTGCTGATCATCCTGCCGATCGCCCTGCCCGGCATCATCACCGGCATCGCCCTGCGCTCGGCCTATTCGCTGATGGAGATCCCGTTCAGCTTCTGGACCATCGTCATCGGCCACGCCACCTTCTGCATCGTCGTCGTCTACAACAATGTGCTGGCCCGGTTCCGGCGCACCTCCGGCTCGCTGATCGAGGCCTCGATGGACCTCGGCGCCGACGGCTTCCAGACCTTTCGCCACGTGGTGCTGCCGAACATCGCCACGGCCCTCCTGGCCGGCGGCATGCTGGCCTTCGCGCTCAGCTTCGACGAGGTGATCGTCACCACTTTCACCGCCGGCCAGCAGCAGACCTTGCCGATCTGGATGCTGAGCGAGCTGATCAAGCCGCGGCAGCGGCCGGTGACGAATGTGGTGGCGATCATCGTCATCGTCGTCACCTTCCTGCCGATCCTCGGCGCCTATTACCTCACCCGCGACACCCACGACTTCTCCGGCTCCGGCAAGTGAGCGCGGAGCGCCCTCAGGGAGACATTCCATGGACATCGAGCTTCTGATCGACGGCGCCCTGGCAAAGGGCGAAGGCCAGGCCGAGCAGGTGCTGAACCCGGCGACCGGCAAGCTGATCGTCGAGGTGCCGGAGGCGTCCCAGGCCCAGCTCAACGCCGCGGTTGCCGCCGCTGCGCGCGCCTTCGAGAGCTGGTCGGTCACCACGCCGGCGCAGCGCGCCGGGCACCTGCTGAGGCTGGCCGATGCGATCGAGCGCGAGGCCGAAGCCTTCGCCCGGCTGGAATCGCTGAACTGCGGCAAGCCCTATGCCCGGGTGCTGGAAGACGAGCTGCCGGCGATCATCGACACCTTCCGCTTCTTCGCCGGGGCGACGCGCTGCCTGACCGGCTCGGCCGCGGGCGAATACGTCGCCAACCACACCAGCATGATCCGGCGCGACCCGATCGGCGTGGTCGGGTCGATCGCGCCGTGGAACTACCCGCTGATGATGCTGGCCTGGAAGGTGGCTCCCGCCCTGGCCGCGGGCAACACCGTGGTGATGAAGCCGTCGGAGCAGACGCCGCTGACCGCGCTGAAGCTGGGCCGCACCCTGGCCGAGCTGTTTCCGAAGGGCGTGATCAACATCGTCACCGGCCGCGGCGAGACCGTAGGCTCGGCCCTGACCGCCCATCCGCAGGTGCGGATGGTGTCGCTGACCGGCGACATCGCCACCGGCCAGAAGGTGCTGCAGGCGGCGGTGAAGAACCTGAAGCGCACCCATCTCGAGCTCGGCGGCAAGGCGCCGGTGCTGGTGTTCGACGACGCCGACCTCGACGCCGTGGTGGCGGGGGTGCGCGCCGGCGGCTTCTATAATGCCGGGCAGGACTGCACCGCCGCCTGCCGGATCTATGCCGGGCCGAAGATCTACGACCGGCTGGTGGCCGACCTGGCCGGCGCCGTCGCCAGCCTGAAATACGGTTCTCCCGACGACGCGGCGACCGAGCTGGGCCCCCTGATCAGCGAGCGCCAGCGCGACCGGGTGGCCAGCTTCGTCGAGCGCGCGGCGGCGCAGAAGCACACCGAGATCGTGACCGGCGGCGGCAAGGCCGAGGGCGACGGCTACTTCTTCAAGCCGACCCTGGTGGCCGGCGCGCTGCAGAGCGACGAGATCGTGCGCAAGGAGGTGTTCGGGCCGGTGGTCTCGGTCACCAGATTCGACGATCCGGACGCCGCCATCGCCTGGGCCAATGACAGCGACTACGGCCTCGCCTCCTCGGTCTGGACCAGCAACGTGAAGACCGCGCTGAAGACCGCGGCCCGGCTGCAGTATGGCTGCGTCTGGGTGAACGCGCATTTCACCCTGACCAGCGAGATGCCGCATGGCGGGCTGAAGATGTCCGGCTACGGCAAGGACATGTCGATGTACGGGCTGGAGGACTACACCGTCGTCCGCCACGTGATGCTGAACTTCGGGTAGAGCCAGTCGGGTCCGCCCCCCGCGGACCCGACCGCCCCGGTCAAACCACTGCCACCCGGATCTCGCCGATGCCGTCGACGTGGCCGACCATCTCGTCGCCGCGGATCACCGCCCCGACCCCGGCCGGGGTGCCGGAGAAGATCAGGTCGCCCGGCTGCAGCTCGAACAGGCCGGAGAGGTAGGAGATCATCTCCGGCACCTTCCAGATCATCTGGTTCAGGTCGCCCTCCTGCCGCCGCTGGCCGTTGACGTCGAGCCAGACGGTGCCGGCGGCGGGGTGGCCGATCTCGGCGACCGTCCGGATCGGGCCGCAGGGTGCCGAATGCTCGAACGCCTTGCCGACCTCCCAGGGCCGGCCGAGCTTCTTGGCCTCCCCCTGCAGGTCGCGCCGGGTCATGTCGAGCCCGACGGCATAGCCGAAGACATGGTCGAGCGCGGTTTCGAGCGGGATGTCGCGGCCGCCCGACTTCAGCGCCACCACCAGCTCGATCTCGTGATGCACGTCGGAGGTCGCCGACGGATAGGGAAAGCGGCCATCGCTGCGCAGGTTGGACGGGTTCTTCTGGAAGAAGAACGGCGGCTCGCGATCCGGGTCGTGCCCCATCTCCACCGCATGCGCCGCGTAGTTGCGGCCGACGCAGTAGATTCGGTGGACCGGGAACAGCCGGCCGGTGCCGAGCACGGGCAGCGCCGGGACGGGCGGCGGCGCGATGACGTATTCCGTGGTCCCGGGCGTGGCCATATTCATGACTGTCGTACTCCTGCGTAATAGGCGATGCGGTGCTCGAGCCGGGAGACCAGCCCGGAGAGGACAAGCGCGAAGGCGAAGAGGACCAGGGTCAGGGCCCAGAACTCGGCCATCAGGAAGTTGCGGGAATAGAGCTCGAACAGCGCGCCGAAGCCGATGATCGAGACCAGCAGCTGCCCGACCACCACGCCCTTGACGCCGCGGATCAGCCCGACCCGGATGCCGGCCAGGATCTCCGGCAAGGCAGCGAGCAGCAGGATCCGGCTGGCGGTCTGCCAGCGCGTCGCGCCGAAGGAATGCGCCATCTCCACCAGCGAGGGCGGCACGTGCCGGATGCCGGCGCGGGTGTCGAGCGCGATGATCCAGACGGCGAACAGGAAGACCGTGACCACGACGGTCGTCGTGCCCATGCCGAACAGCAGCATGATCACCGGCACCAGCGCCGAAAGCGGCGCGCTGACGAACAGGTTGACCCACATGCCGGCGAACTGGTCGACCGCGGTGAAGCGGCCCATCAGCGCGCCGAGCGGCACGCCGACGGCGATGGCGAGCGCCATGCCGAGGGCGAAGCTGACCACCGTGATCAGGGCGGCGTCGAGGAAGCTGCCTGTCGGCACCACGGTGAACAGCGCCGCGACGACCTCGGAGAAGGGCGGGAGCAGCAGGACGAGGTCGAGCCGGCCCACGACCTCCCAGACCAGGGCCCAGAGGATCAGCGACGCCATCATCGGGATGCGGTGGCCGAAGACGGTCATGACCCCCTACTCCACATAGCGCCGCAGGCCGCGCCAGATGTCCTCGACCGTGTCGATATAGACCGGGTCGCGGCGGATCTCGTCCGGCGTGCCCTGGCGCGGGATCTCGGGCACCACGATCTCCGACACCCGGCCGGGCCGCGGCGACAAGAGGACGATGCGGTCGGAGAGGTAGACCGCCTCTTCGATCGAATGGGTGACGACGATGAAGGTCTTGCGCTCCTCGCGGCACAGCGCCAGCAGGTCCTCCTGGAACTTGCGCCGGGTCTGCTCGTCGACCGCGCTGAACGGCTCGTCCATCAGCAGCACCTCGGCGTCGACCGCGAGCGCCCGGGCCAGGCCGACGCGCTGGCGCATGCCGCCGGACAGCTGGTGCGGGTAGCGGTCCTCGAAACCGGCGAGGCCGACCCGGGCGATGTGGCGGCGGGCCGTCTCCTCGCGCTCGGCCTTCGGTACGCCCTTCAGCTCCAGGCCGAAGGCGACGTTGCGCAGCACCGTGGCCCAGGGCATCAGCGCGAAGTCCTGGAACACGAAGGCGCGGTCCGGCCCCGGCCCGGCCACGGCGCGGCCACGGACCAGCACCTCGCCTTCGGTCGGCTCCAACAGCCCGGCGATGATCTTCAGGAGCGTGGTCTTGCCACAGCCGGACGGGCCGAGCAGGCTGGTCAGCTCGCCGGCGCGGAAGGCCAGGGAGACGCCGTCCAGCGCCACGACCTGGGTGCCGTAGCGCTTGACGATGCCGCGGACCTCGACTGCGGGCTCGGCCGGCTCTGCTACCGCTTGGTTCCGGGGCAACGGCATGGCGGCGCTGCTCTTGCTCATGGCTGTCCTCGCTTTTCCGGCCGGAACAGGGCGACTTCGAGCCGCTGCAGCGCGCCCACGGTCACCGCCGCGAACAGGATGATGGAGGCGATGGTCGCGTACATCTCGGGATAGTCGGCGACCGAGCGGTGATAGGTGATCAGGTCGCCGATCCCGGTCGGGGTGATCAGCAACTCGGCCAGGACCACGCCGATGAAGCCGGCCGAGATGCCGAGCCTGAGGCCGGCGAAGATCATCGGGCTGGCGTCCGGGATCACGATCTTGCGTACGACCTGCCGCCGGGTCGCCATGAAGGACCGGGCCATGTCGACCAGCGACGGGCCGACATGGCGCACCGCCTGGTAGCTGTTGAGCACGATCACCGGCAGGGCCAGCATGACCACGGCGACGATCTTGGCGGTGAGGCCGATGCCGTAGATGAAGGTGGTCAGCGGGATCAGCGCCGCCATCGGCGCCGCCTGCATGACGATGAAGATCGGAGCCCCGGCCCATTCCAGGCTGCGGTTCAGCCCCATGGCGACGCCGCAGCCGATCCCGGCGACGGCAGAGATGACGAGGCCGAGCAGCAGCGGCTGCAGCGTGTCGAGATAGGCCATCGCCAGGCTGCCGTCGGCCACCAGCCGCCCGAACGCCGCGACCGTGGCGCTGAACGAGGGTAGCGCGTAGTTGACCGGGATCCGGCCCGCGATCTCCCAGCCGCCGCACAGCACGACGATCGAGGCGAGGCGCCAGAACAGCGGGTCGGCGGCCAGGGCGGAGAGGACACTCCCCCTCCGCCCGGCTTCGGCGACAACCGTCACTTCCGGCCGACCTTGTTCAGCGCCTTGTTCAGCGGCGTGAAGGTCCAGAAATCCTCGACCTTGAGCGTGGCCGGGTCGCCCTGCAGCTGGCCGGCGACGGCGTAGAAGGCGAAGTCGTCCTTCACCGCCACCTCGCTGCCGCCATTCAGCGGATACATGCCGGCGGTGACGGAGTCCTGGTAGAAGGGCACGATCTCGGGCTCGAGCTCGGCCGGCAGGTCGGCCAGCAGCTTGTAGGTCTTGCGCAGCTCCCCGACGCTGGCCGGGTTGGCGGCGATCTCGCGCCAGGTGTTCAGCAGCTCCTCGGCCAGGATGCCGGCGGCCTCGGCGTTGCTCTCCAGGAACTCGGTGTTGGCGAATAGCGCCTCGTCGCTGGCGTTGACCTCGCCGACCTCGAGCAGCTTGAACTTGCCGCCGCCCTTCTCCTGCAGCAGGCGCCAGCCGGCGGAGTCGACGATCGTGGCCTTGACCGCGCCCTGCAGCAGGGCCCCGGTGCGGACCTCCGACCCCGGCACGTAGCTGACCTTGCCGTATTTGATGCCGCTGCGCTGGGCCATCAGCATCATGATCGCCTCGGTGCCGGAGCCGCGGGAATGCACCGCCACCTCCTGCCCGTCCAGGTCCTTCCAGTCCTGGTAGAACTCGGTGTTCACCACCGGATAGAAGCGCAGCGTGCTCATCTGGAAGAACAGCCGGATCGGCGCCCCGACCTTCTGCAGCAGCGCATAGGGCGTGCCGACGCCGATATCGGCCTGGCCGCTGACCACGGCCTGGGCGGCGATGTCCTCGGATTTGAAGAAGGTCAGCTCGACCGGGACGCCGCGGGCGCGGGTCCGCTCGATCGCGATCAGGAAGTTCAGGCTCTCGACCGACGGGATGTCGCCGAAGGCGATCCGGACCGGGTCCGCCGCCCTGGCGGACAGCGGCAGCGCCAACAGCAGGGCGAACAGGATCGCGGCGCGGCGGGTGAATCGGGTGGCAAGGCACGGCATGGCTCTCTCCTCCCTCGCATCGGCGGGCTTTGCGCCCGCGCTTTGACCAATGTCGGAATTATTCCTTAACCAATTAAATATTGGTTAGCAGGCCGGGGATTTCCGGTCAATCCTCGACTTGACCATGCCGGCCGAAATTCGGTAAGCCTGAACCAATATGGAAATTGGTTTCACCATGTCGCTCGATCAGGACCAGGGAGCCCTCACCCAGCTCCGCGCCTATCTCGCCCAGCAGGCGCTGTCCTCCGACGGCAGGCTGCCGCCGGAGCGCGAGCTGTGCGAGACCCTGGGCCTGTCTCGCGGCGAGTTGCGCAAGGGCCTGGCGGCGCTGGAGGCCGAGGGGCAGATCTGGCGCCATGTCGGCAAGGGCACCTTCCTCGGGTCACGGCCGATCGAGGAGGTCGACGACGCGGCGGCGATCGCGTCGCGCACCTCCCCCGCCGCGGTGATGCGCGCGCGCCTCCTGGTCGAGCCGCAGATCGCGCAGGAGGCGGCGCTGCACGCCTCGGCCGAGGATCTGCGCAAGCTGCGCCTGGTCATCGCCAAGACCCGCACGGCGGAGAGCTGGCGGCAATACGAGACGCTCGACAACCAGTTGCACCGCCTGATCGCCGAGGCGACCCGCAACACCGTGCTGGTGGCGCTGTTCGACCTCTTGAACACGGTGCGGCGGACGGTGGTCTGGGGCCGGCTGCGCGCCGACATCCCGCGGCCGCCGGCCGACCATCACAGCTTCGCCGAGCACGACGCCATCGTCGACGCGATCGCCGAGCGCGACCTGGAGACGGCGGGGCGGGCCATGCGCCGGCACCTGCGCTCGGTCGAGCGCAAGCTGATCGAAGGGCATCACGACGATTGAACGGCTGGCGCAGGCTGCTAGGGTCCGCGCCATGTCGCAATCCATCACCATCATCGGCGGCGGCCCCGCCGGGCTGATCGCGGCGCAGCGCCTGGCCGAGGCCGGGCGGCGCGTCACCGTCTACGACCGCATGCCGACGGTCGGACGCAAGTTCCTGATGGCCGGGCGCGGCGGGCTGAACCTGACCCATTCCGAGCCGCTCGACCGCTTCGTCACCCGCTTCGGTGCGGCGCAGGGCTGGATCGAGCCGCTGGTCCGCGCCTTCACGCCCGACGATCTGCAGGCCTGGAGCCGGGACCTCGGCGTCCCGACCTTCGTCGGCTCCAGCGGCCGGGTGTTCCCGGAGAGCCTGAAAGCCTCGCCCCTGCTGCGCGCCTGGCTGGTCCGGCTGGCGCAGCTCGGCGTCGAGATCCGCACCCGGCACGACTGGATCGGCCTCACCGCCGGCAACCGGCCGGTGCTGCGCGGGCCGGAGGGAGAGTTTGAAGCCGGGGCCGACGCCACCATCCTGGCCCTCGGCGGCGCCAGCTGGCCGCGGCTGGGCGCTGATGGCGGCTGGGCGCCGATCCTGGCGGCGCGCGGCGTCGGCATCGCGCTGCTGCTTCCGGCCAATGCCGGCGTCGAGATCGCCTGGTCGGCGCATCTGCGTGACCGCTTCGCCGGCACGCCGTTGAAGCGAATCGCCCTGACCTTCGCCGGCCGCACCGTGCGCGGCGAGGCGGTGATCGCCGCCACCGGCCTGGAAGGCGGCGCCGTCTACGCGCTGGGGCCTGGGCTGCGCCAGGCGATCGCGCGGGATGGCAGCGCGGCGCTGACGCTCGACCTGCGGCCGGACATGAATGCGGCGGAGATCGCCGACCGGCTGTCGCACGCGGGCAGCAGCGACAGCGCCCCGAACCGGCTGCGCCGCGCCCTGTCGCTGACCGGCCCGGCCTATTCCCTGCTGCGCGAAGGCTTCGCCGCCGACGCGCTGGCGGCGCCCGAGGCCATGGCGGCCGCGATCAAGGCGATCCCGCTGCGCGTCACCGGCCTCCGGCCGCTCGACCGCGCCATCTCCACCGCCGGCGGAATCTGCCTCGATGCCCTGAACCCGGCTTTGGAGCTGAAGGCCCTGCCGGGCGTCTTCGCCTGCGGCGAGATGCTGGACTGGGAGGCGCCGACCGGCGGCTACCTGCTGCAGGGCTGCTTCGCCACCGGCGCCGCCGCCGCCCGGGGGTTGGTCGGGTCATCGCGTCCTGCCTCGACAGACCCGGGCACAACTGACTAGCCTGCGCCTCTCTCACATCCTGGAAGGATAACGCCATGGCCGACCCGGTTCTGACCGGCACCACGGGCCCGGTCATGACGATCCGGCTCAACCGGCAGGAGAAGAAGAACGCGATCAACCGCGCCATGTACGAGGCGCTGACGGCCGCGCTGCGCGCTGCGGCCACGTCCCGTTCGGTGCGCGTCGTCGTCCTCCGGGGTGGCGACGACTTCTCCGCCGGCAACGACATCGCCGATTTCCTCGCCAACGCCAAGTCGGCCGGGATGCAGCCGGTGCTGGATTTCCTCGATGTCCTGGCCGGCTTTCCCAAGCCGCTGGTCGCCGGGGTGCGCGGCGCCGCGATCGGCATCGGCACCACCCTGCTGCTGCATTGCGACGTGGTGCTGGCCACGCCCTCGGCGCGGTTCCAGCTGCCCTTCGTCCAGCTCGGCCTGGTGCCGGAGGCCGCCTCCACCCTGCTGCTGCCTGCAGCCGTCGGCCGGCTGAAGGCCGCCTGGTGGCTGCTGACCGGCGAAGGCTTCGACGCCGAGGCCGCATTGGCGGCGGGGCTGATCACCAAGACCGTCGCCGAGACCGCGCTCGACGCCGAGCTCAACGCCCTGGCCGCGCGCCTGGCCGCCCTGCCGCCGGCCGCTGTCCGCCAGACCAAGGCGCTGCTGCAGGCGCCGCACCGCAACGCCGTGCGCGAGGCCATGACCCTGGAGGTCGAGGCCTTCGGCGCCCAGCTCAAATCCGCCGAGGCCAAGGAGGCCTTCACCGCCTTCATGGAGAAGCGGAAGCCGGATTTCAGCCGGTTCGATTAGCGGGTCGGCCGGGTCCGCCAGGAGCGAACCCGGCCGCGGGCCTCACAGCAGCCCGCGCTTCACCAGGCTGGCCATCAGCGCCCGGGCGCCGAAGGTCCAGGGCGCGATCTTGTCGCTGTGGTTCACCCGGTTCACCAGCGTCCCCAGGCTCGGGGTCGAGATGGTGACGATGTCGCCGATCTTGTGGGTGAAGCCCATGCCCGGCGCGTCGCGGTCGTCGGTCGGCGCGAACATGGTGCCGAGGAACAGCACCGCCCCGTCCGGATACTGATGGTTCGGGCCCAGCATCTGGCCGGCGAGGTCGAGCGGGTCGCGGCTGATCTTGGAGATCGAGCTGTGGCCCTGCAGGGTGTAGCCCTCGGGCCCGTGCACGGCCATCGCCAGGTCCGCCTTGCGGATGTCGTCGATGCCGAAGCCGCCGTCGAACAGCCGGATGAAGGGGCCGATGGCGCAGGATGCGTTGTTGTCCTTGGCCTTGCCGAGCAGCAGGGCGCTGCGGCCTTCGAGGTCGCGCAGGTTGACGTCGTTGCCCAGCGTGGCGCCGACGACCTTGCCGCTCGGCGCCACCACCAGCACGATCTCGGGCTCGGGATTGTTCCAGGTCGAGATCGCGAGGATGCCGATCTCGGCGCCGAGGCCGACTGAGGACATCGGCTGGCTCTTGGTGAAGATCTCGGCGTCCGGGCCGATGCCGACCTCGAGATACTGCGACCAGGCGTTCTGGGACAGCAGCACGTCCTTGATTCGCTGCGCGTCGGCCGAGCCGGGCCGGATCGCGGCGAGGTCGTCGCCGATGATCGAGACGATGCGCTGGCGGATGGCGTCGGCCTTGGTGGCGTCGCCGCGCGCCTGCTCCTCGATCACCCGCTCCAGCATCGAGGCGACGAAGGTGACGCCCGCCGCCTTCACCGCCTGCAGGTCGATCGGCGCCAGCGGCCAGGGCTTCGACGTGTCGCGCGCGGTCTCGTCGGCATTGGCCAGCAGGTCGGCGACGCTGCCGATCACGGGCCCATCGGCCTTGGCCAGCGCGGCCGGGTCGGCGGCCGAGATCAGGTCGGCGACGGTCGGCGCGGCCCGGGTGATGTCGATCACCTGGCCACCGCGCAGCGCCACCACCGCCGGCCCTTCGACCTGCGGCAGCCAGACCCGGCCGACCAGGGTGGCGCGGTCGGCATCCGCCGGCAGGCAGGCCGCGACGGAGATGGTGTTCTTCATGGGTATCCCTTCCCGCTTCTCTTCTCGTCCGGCGTTGCCGCCGTTCACATCACCGCGCCGATCTGCCAGGGCACGAACTCGTTGTCGCCGAAGCCCTGGGCCTCGCTCTTGGTCTCTGCGCCCGAGGCCACGGCCAGGAACATCTCGAAAATGCGGCGGCCGGCCTGCTCAATCGACTCGTCGCCGTCGATGATGGTGCCGCAGTTGATGTCCATGTCCTCCTCCATGTGCCGGTACATGGTGGAGTTGGTGGCGACCTTGATGCAGGGCGCCGGCTTGAAGCCGGAGACCGAGCCGCGGCCGGTGGTGAAGCAGACGATCTGCGCCCCGCCCGCCACCTGGCCGGTGGCCGAGGCCGGGTCGTAGCCGGGCGTGTCCATGAACACGAAGCCCTTGGCCGTCATCTGCTCGGCGTATTTGTAGACCTCGACCAGGTTGGTGGTGCCGCCCTTGGCCGCGGCGCCCAGTGACTTCTCCAGGATCGTGGTCAGGCCGCCGCGCTTGTTGCCCGGCGACGGATTGTTGTTCATCTCGCCGCCGTTGCGGCTGGTGTAGCCCTCCCACCACTTGATCCGGGCGATCAGCTTCTCGCCGACCTGGCGGTTGACCGCACGCCGGGTCAGCAGATGCTCGGCGCCGTAGATCTCCGGCGTCTCCGACAGCACGGCGCTGCCGCCGTGGCGGATCAAGAGGTCGACCGCGGCGCCCAGCGCCGGGTTGGCCGAGATGCCGGAATAGCCGTCCGAGCCGCCGCATTGCAGCGCCACCATCAGCTCGCTGGCCGGCACGGTCTCGCGCCGGGCGCGGTCGGCCTCCGGCAGCATCTCCATCACCCTGGCGATGCAGTGGTCGACCGTCTTCCGCGTGCCGCCCAGGTTCTGGATGTTCATGGTCTGGAACAGCGGCCCGCGCTCGATCTGGTAGGCGTCGAGCAGGAAGTCGATCTGGTTGACCTCACAGCCCAGCCCGATCATCAGCACGCCCGCGAAGTTCGGGTTGCGGGCGTAGCCCCAGAGGGTGCGCTGCAGGTTGTCGTAGCCTTCGCCCGAATCCGCCATGCCGCAGCCGGTCGAATGGGTGATCGCCACCACGCCGTCGACATGCGGGAACTGCTCCAGCACGCCGGAGCGCTCGAAATGCGCGGCGATCATCCGGCTGGTGGTGGCCGAGCAGTTCACTGACGACAGGATGCCGATGTAGTTGCGGGTACCGACCTTGCCGTTGGCGCGGCGGAAGCCCTGGAAGGTCGCGCGCTCGGCTTCCGGCAGCATCGCGGTCGGCTTGGCGTCGGCGCAGAAGGCGTAGTCGCGCTCGAAATCGCCCATGGCGCAGTTCTGGACATGGACGTGCTCGCCGGTCCCGATCGCCTCGGTGGCGAAGCCGATGATCTGGTTGTAGCGCCGGATCGGCTCGCCCGCCGCGATCGGCCGGGTCGCCATCTTGTGGCCGGCCGGGATGTGGCCGGCGGTGGTCACCCCCTCCTCCGGGATCGGCGTGCCCGGCGTGATGTCGGCGCGGGCGAGAACGACATTGTCGTCGCGGTTCAGGCGGATGAAGAGGCTGGGGCTGGGCATCGGTTTTGCACGCGTTCTTGGGCTTGCCTGGCGGATCTTGGGCGGCCGCTACTTTACGTCGGACTTTTGGGCCGCGCCATCCTCCTGAAGAGATGGGAACGACGCTGCATTCTGTCTGATGAATTGACGGCTGTCCCCGATCGGCGCAACATTTCGGCCGTTAAATAAGTCGGACGAGTTTGAATCGTTCGCCGGGCAATAGACCCATTTCAGGGAGGACCCATATGCTGCTTCACCGTTTCGCCGCGGTCGCCGCGGCTGTCATTCTCTCCACCACGGCCCTGACCGCCCTCGCTGTCGCGGCGCCGAAGACGGTGGACGGGCCGGGCTATCTGCCCGGATGCTTCGCGCCCTGGGCCAAGGACACCAAGTTCTTCAAATGGGACGCCCGCCCGGGGCCGTACCGCATCGCCCTGGTCAACGGCTTCGTCGGCAACATCTGGCGCATCCAGATGATCCAGACCGCCAAGGCCTATGCCGCCCTGCCGGAGGTCGCCAAGGACATCAAGGAGTTCAAGGTCGTCTCCACCGGCACCGACGCCGCGGCGCAGCTGGGCACGATCGAGGACTTCATCAACCAGGGCTTCGACGCCATCGTCACCATCGCGGTCAGCCCGACCGGCTTCGACCGGGTGATCAAGCTGGCCAACCGCAAGAACGTCGTGCTGGTGCCGTTCGACAATGTCCTCGACACCAAAGAGGTGATGCAGATCAACGAGGACCAGTGGGAAATGGGGGTGATGTCGGCCAAGTTCCTGATCGACCACATCCCCAATGGCGGCAAGATCCTCGAGGTGCGCGGCCTGCCCGGCAACTCGGTCGACCGCGACCGGCACGAGGGCTTCCAGAAGACGATGAAGGAGGCGGCCAAGCCCTTCGACATCGTCGAGGTCGTCGGCAACTGGGCGCCGGGCGATTCGCAGAAGGCCACGGCCGATGCGCTGGCCGTGCACGGTCATTTCGACGGCATCTTCACCCAGGGCGGGTCGAACGGCACGGTGCAGGCGCTGATCGATGCCAAGCATCCGTTCGTGCCGATGTCGGGCGAAGGCGAGAACCTGTTCCGGCAGCAGATCGCCCAATTCCAGGGCGAAGGGCTGAAGGGCTTGTCCTACGGCCAGTCTCCGGCCCTCGTCGCCATCGCCACCAAGGCGGCGATCGCCGCGCTGAAGGGCGAGACGATGCCGCAGATGGTGTCGATCCCGATCCCGGTGGCGGACTACAAGACGCTGAAGGACGGCGAGAACTACTGGTCGAACCTGACGGTCGACTTCTTCGCGCCGAACGCGTTCGAACCCTGCGGCATCACCTTCACGGCGCCGCAGATCATGGCCCAGACCGCCGAGAACAAGTAAGCACGGTGGCGTCGGCAATGACCGTCGCCGCGGACACGCCGCCGTTGGTGCGCCTGACCGGGGTCAGCAAGCATTACGGCGGCGTGCACGCGCTGCGCGAGGTGGAGTTTGCGGCCCGCGCCGGGTCGATCCACGGAGTCCTGGGCGAGAACGGGGCCGGCAAGAGCACGCTGATCAAGATCATCGCCGGGGTGGTGCAGCCCAGCGCCGGCGAGATGCTGATCGACGACCGCCCGGCCAGCTTCGCCTCGCCGCAGGCGGCGAATGCGGCCGGCGTCGTCTGCGTGTTCCAGGAGCTGTCGCTGGTGCCGGATTTGTCGGTTGCCGACAACATCTGCATCACCCGGCCGCCCCGGCGCCTCGGCCTGATCGACCACCAGGCCCAGCGGCGGCGGGCGGAGGAGCTGCTGGCGCGGATCGGCTGCGCCGACATCGACCCACGGCTGCCGGTCAAGGCGCTGCCCCTGTCGCGCCGGCAGATGGTCGAGATCGCCAAGGCGCTGGGGCGCGACCCGCGCCTCTTGATCCTCGACGAGGCGACCTCGGCCCTGACCGCGGCGGATGTCGAGAAGGTCTATGCCCTGCTGCACCGGCTGCGCCGCGAGGGGCTAGGGATCCTCTATATTTCCCATCGGATGCCGGAGATCAAGGCGCTGTGCGACACCTGCTCGGTGTTCCGCAACGGCCGGCACATCGACACCTTCCCGGCCGGGGCGCGCAGCGACGACGAGGTGGTGCGGATGCTGATCGGCCGCGAGATCCACAACGTCTATCCGCCGAAGCCGGTCCGGACCGAGGCGCCGTCCCCGGTGCTGGAGACCCGCGGCCTGCGCTGGGGCCATCGCCTGGCCGACATCTCGCTGACCGTCGGCCGCGGCGAGATCGTCGGCCTCGGCGGGCTGGACGGCCAGGGCCAGCGCGAGCTGCTGCTGGCCCTGTTCGGCGTGCTGCGCGGGGTCGAGGGCAGCGTGCTGGTCGACGGCCGGCCGGTGCGGATCGGCAGCCCGAGCAAGGCCAAGAGCGCCGGCATCCGCATGGCGCTGATCCCGGAGGACCGCAAGACCGAGGGGCTGCTGCTGCCGATGTCGGTCGGCGAGAACATCACCCTCGCGGCCCTGGGCGGCATGGCCCGGGGCGGCGTCATCGACCGCAAGCGCGAAGCGGACAGCATCGCCCGCATGGTCGAGGCGCTGCGGATCAAGATCGGGTCGGCCGACGCCGCGGTCGGCACCCTGTCCGGCGGCAACCAGCAGAAGGTGGCGATCGCCAAATGGCTGCTGACCGAGGCCCGCATCGTCCTGCTGAACGACCCGACCCGCGGCATCGATGTCGGCACCAAGCAGGAGATCTACCAGCTGCTGCACGACCTGGCGGCGGCCGGCACCTCGATCCTGTTCTATTCCACCGACTATGACGAGCTGATCGGCTGCTGCGACCGGGTGCTGATCCTGTATGGCGGACGGGTGATCCGGACGCTGGAGGGTGGCGCGATCACTGAGACCAACATCGTCGCCAGCGCCCTGAACCTCGAGACCAACGGCCAGGCGGCGGAGGCGATGCCGGCATGACCAACCTGCTCCACCGCGCCTCGCGCCAGGGCGGCCTGCTGCTGGCCATCGCCCTGTTCGTGCTGTTCTACGGCCTCTACTCCTACCAGCATCCGCGCGGCGGCAGCGCCGACCTGATCGTCCAGAACGCAAACGAGACCTTCACCCTGGCTTTGGTGGCGATGGCCCAGACGGTGCCGGTGCTGCTGGGCGGGCTCGACCTCTCCGTCGGGCCGCTGATGACGATGGTGAACTGCCTGGCCTCGCATCTCCTGACCGGCAGCGGCTGGGAGCTGGCCTTCGGCATCGTGCTGTGTCTCTGCGCCGGCCTGCTGGCCGGTTTCGTCAACGGCGCCCTGGTGGTCTACGGCCGGATCCAGCCGATCATCGCCACGCTGGCGACCGGGGCGGTGCTGATCGGCATCGCCCTGTTCCTGCGCCCGACCCCTGGCGGCGCGGTCGACAGCGACCTGTCCTGGGCCGCCACCAACACGCTGTTCGACGTGGCCGACACCTATGGCTGGTGGGGCGGCGACCTGCCGGGCTGGTTCCAGGCGATCCAGGCGATCCCGGTGCCGATGATCCTGATCGTGCTGGTGGTGCTGCTGGTCTGGCTGCCGTTCAAGAACTCGGTGACCGGGCGCGGCTGCTACGCCATCGGGTCGTCCGAGCAGGCGGCCTTCATGTCCGGCGTCGCCATCGACCGGTCGAAGCTGGCGGCCTTCACCCTGGCCGGGCTGTTCGCCGCGATCGCCGGGGTCTATCTGGCGCTGCAGACCGGCAGCGGCAACGCCGACACGCCGATGGCCGGCGGCTACACCCTCAACTCGATCGCCGCGGTGGTGATCGGCGGCACCTCGCTGTTCGGCGGATCGGGCGGCGCCGTCGCCTCCATCATCGGCGTCATGGTGCTGCGCGCCATCTCGTTCTGCTTCCGCGTGGTGCCGGAGGACAGCATCGTCGGCTTCCTGGCCAACCCGCTGCTGCAGCCGCTGTCCGAGGGCATCATCCTGCTGGCCGCGGTCTCGCTGGGCGCCGCCCGGGTGTTCACGGTCAAGAACCGCCTGCAGCTGTTCGGGTAGCGGAGGACCGATGCAAGCCTATCTCCGCTCCATCGACCGGCCGATCCTGGTGGCCTGCGGCTTCGTCATCCTGATCCTGGCGGCGGGCACCGCCTACACCGCGATCACCCAGGGCACGGCCACCTTCCTGTCGCCGACCTACCTGCTGCAGCAGCTCAAGGTCGCCTCCTTCCTCGGCGTGGTCGCCGCCGGGATGATGCTGGTGATCCTGATGGGCCATATCGACCTGTCGGTGCCATGGACCGTCGCCGCCTCGGCCATGCTGGCGACCGCGATCGGCGGGCCCGAGGCGATCCCGGTCGGCCTGGCGGTCGGCGCCCTGGTCGGGCTGTTCAATGGCCTCGGAGTCGCCTTCCTGCGCGTGCCGTCGATGATCTTCACCCTCGGCGTCAACACCGTGCTGCGCGGGCTGATGGTGATGCTGACCGGCGGCTTCTCGCCAACCACCATGGCCACGCCGCCGATGCAGTTCCTGGCCAAGACAGAGGTGCTGGGGATCCCGATGGCGGTGTTCGTCTGGGCCCTGCTGTCGCTCGGCATCGTCTTCCTGCTGACCCGCACGCCGATGGGCCGCTACATCTACGCCATCGGCAACCGCGAGTCCGCGGCCTACCTGTCCGGCGTCAACACCCGGCTCGTCATCCTCGGCGGCTTCATCCTGTGCGGGCTGTGCTCGGCGGTGGCCGGCATCCTGCTCTCCGGCTATTCCAGCAAGGCCTATCAGGCGATGGGCGACCCCTACCTGCTGCCCGCCATCGCCGCGGTGGTGATCGGCGGCACCAACATCCTGGGCGGCCAGGGCCGCTATGCCGGCACCGTGGTCGGCACCATCCTGATCGTGCTGCTGCAGAGCGTGCTGTCGGTGATGCAGATGCCGGAGGCCGGGCGGCAGATCATCTATGGCCTGGTCATTATCCTGATGCTGGTGCTGTATGGCCGCGGCGGCCGCTCTACAGCCTGACCGATTTTTCATCCGCCGAATCGTTGACGGGTCCCGCAGCGGGGCGCAACACTCCGGCCGGTTATGTCCGATCAATGGGACCGTCCGGGCCAGGCCCGGGCCAAGGGAGGAAACCGGGATGCTCGACCCCTGTTTCGAGGTGCTGGACAAGCGCTTCGCGGGCTATGTCATGGGCAATGTCCATATCGACGTGCTGGCCAGCGACATCGGGCTGCGCTGGTCGGAAGGGCCGGTCTGGTTCGGCGACGCCCGCACCCTGCTGTGGAGCGACATCCCGAACAACCGGATCATGCGCTGGGACGAGACCGACGGCAGCGTCAGCGTCTATCGTAACCCGTCGAACTACACCAACGGCCACACCCGTGACCGCCAGGGCCGGCTGGTGTCCTGCGAGCATGGCGGCCGCCGCGTCAGCCGCACCGAGCATGACGGCCGCGTCACCGTCCTGGCCGACAGCCACAACGGCAAGCGCCTGAACTCGCCGAACGACGTGGTGGTGAAGTCGGACGACACGGTGTGGTTCACCGATCCGTCCTACGGCATCCTGTCGGAATACGAAGGCCACCAGTCCGAGATCGAGCAGGATGGCTGCCACGTCTACCGCTTCGACCCGAAATCGGGGGCGCTGAAGGCCATCGCCACCGATTTCGTCAAGCCGAACGGCATCGCCTTCTCGCCGGACGAGAAGCTGCTCTACGTCGCCGACACCGGCGCCAGCCACGACCCGAACGGGCCCAAGCACATCCGCCGCTTCCAACTGCGCGACGACGGCACGCTGGCCGGCGGCGAGGTCTTCGCCGACTGCACCTTCGGCATGTTCGACGGCCTCCGCCTGGACCATCACGGCAACATCTGGACCAGCGCCGGCGACGGCGTGCATTGCTACGCCCCGGACGGCGCGCTGATCGGCAAGATCAAGGTGCCGGAGGTGGTGGCCAATGTCTGCTTCGGCGGGGTCAAGAAGAATCGCCTGTTCATCTGCGCCACGACCTCGCTGCGGGCGGTCTACCTGAACACGCGGGGCGTGCAGACGCCCTGACGGACCCGCAGGCCATGACCGCCCTGCCGCGGACCGCGGCCGCCCCCGCCGCCGGCATGCTGCTCATGCTGGCGGCGATGGGCAGCTTCACCACCATGGACACCGTGTCCAAGGTGCTGACCGGCAGCTACGACCCGATCCAGGTGACCTGGGCGCGCTACACCTTCCATGCGCTGCCGATGCTGCTGATCGCGGGTCCCGCCTGCTTCCGGCGGATGGCCGCGACCGCCCGGCCGGCGCTGCAACTGGCGCGCGCCCTGGCGCTGCTGGCCTCCGCGGTGCTCGCGATCGTCGGCTTCAGCCTGATGCCGCTGGCCGACCTGTTCGCCATCTCCTTCGTCGCGCCGCTGCTGGTGATCGTGCTGTCGGTGCTGTTCCTGGGCGAGCATGTCGGCCCGCACCGCTGGGCCGCGGTGGCGGCCGGCTTCGCCGGCATGCTGATCATCGTCTGGCCCAGCGGCGACGGTGTCGGATTCGTCGGCGGCCTGGTCGCCTTCGGGTCGGCGCTGTTCTGGGCGATCGGCCTGGTCGCCACGCGGCGCCTGGACGGCGAGGATCCCCGCACCACCCTGTTCATCACCGCGCTGGTCGGGACGGTGCTGCTGAGCCTGGCGCAGCCTTTCGTCTGGACGCCGCCCGACGCGGCCGGCTGGGGCCTGATGGTGGCCATGGGGCTGCTGGGCCTGCTGTCGCACACCCTGCTGATCGCGGCCTTCGGCCAGGCCCCCGCCTCCACCCTGGCGCCGTTCCAGTACAGCCAGCTGATCTACGGCCTGGCTTTTGGCTGGCTGGTGTTCGGCGACGTGATCGGCGCGCGCCCGACCCTGGGCTGCGCCGTCATCGTCGCCGCCGGCGCCTCTGTCTGGTGGCGGGAGCAGCGGGTTCCGGACTGAGTCTACCCTCTCACATAATCCGGGAACCTGGCGCGGATCTCGTCGACCTGCGCCAGTGTCCCGGACAGGTGCTGGCGCAGCACCTCCTGCGCCCGGTCGGCGTCGCCGTCGGCGATGGCGTCGAGGATGCGGGCATGGTCGTCCAGGATCGACTGCGCCTTGCCCGGCGCCGGCAGGTGCAGCCGCCGCAGGCGATCGAGATGGCCGCTGCGGCTGCGGATCAGGGCCCACAGGTCCGGCACCTCCGCCGCCTCGCACAGCCGGCGGTGCAGCGACTGGTCGGTCTCGGCGAAGGCCTCGAGATCCTGGGCGTCGAGCATGCCGCGCTGGCGGGCGATCAGCGCCTGCAGCCGCGGCACGAAGGACCGGTCCTCGCGCTGCGCCAGGCTGCGCACCACCTCGAGCTCCACCGACCGGCGCAGGAAATGCGCCTGCCGCGCCGCCGGCAGGTCGATCGGGCTGACCACCGTGGCGTGCTGCGGGAAGATGTCGACCAGCCCCTCCTCCGCCAGCCGCAGCAGGGCGTCGCGGATCGGCGTCTGGCTGACCCCGAACTGCGCCATCAACTCGTTGCGCGCCAGCACCGAGCCCGGCGCCAGGGTCAGCGCGATGATCTGCCCGCGCAGCCGCTCATAGACCTGCGGCGCCGCCTGCCGGGCGCGGTCGAGCTGGATCGCCGTGACGGTCATGCTGCGAAGGTCCGCACTGTTTGCCATGGTCAGATCATACCTGCCTGGATGCCGATGCACTAATGCATTAGTGTTGCCGAGACCCGAGTCCCCCTGCCCCAGCCACCGATCCCTCCAGACGGCAGCGAGCCATGACCGACATTCGCCGCAAGACGCCAGACACCCTCCGCAGCGCCCGCTGGTTCGCGCCCGACGACCTGCGCGCCTTCGGCCACCGCTCCCGCGCCATGCAGATGGGCTACGCGCCGGAGGAATGGGCCGGCCGGCCGGTGATCGCGATCCTCAACACCTGGTCCGACGCCAACCCCTGCCACGCCCACTTCAAGACCCGGGTGGAGGATGTGAAGCGCGGCGTGCTGCAGGCCGGCGGCTTCCCGATGGAGCTGCCGGCGCTGTCGCTGTCGGAGAGCTTCGTCAAGCCGACCACCATGCTGTACCGCAACATGCTGGCGATGGAGGCGGAGGAGCTGCTGCGCTCGCACCCCGTCGACGGCGCCGTGCTGATGGGCGGCTGCGACAAGACCACCCCCGGCCTGCTGATGGGCGCGACCAGCGCCGGCCTGCCGATGATCTTCATGCCGGCCGGCCCGATGCTGCGCGGCAACTGGAAGGGCAAGGTGCTCGGCTCCGGCTCCGACGCCTGGAAGTTCTGGGACGAGCGCCGGGCCGGCAACATCAGCGACCAGGACTGGCTCGACATCGAGGGCGGCATCGCCCGCAGCTATGGCCACTGCATGACCATGGGCACGGCCAGCACCATGACCGCGATCACCGAGGCGCTCGGGCTGACCATGCCCGGCGCCTCCTCGATCCCGGCCGCCGATGCCGGCCATATCCGCATGGCCTCGACCTGCGGCCGCCGCATCGTCGAGATGGTGTGGGAGGATCTGGTCCCGGCCCGGATCCAGACCCGCGCCGCCTTCGAGAACGCGATCGTGGTGGCGATGGCGATGGGCTGCTCGACCAACGCCATCATCCATCTCGTCGCCATGGCGCGCCGCGCCGGTCACGACATCTCGCTGGATGATTTCGACGCCGCCAGCCGGGTGGTGCCGGTGATCGCCAATGTCCGCCCCAGCGGCGACCAGTACCTGATGGAGGATTTCTTCTATGCCGGCGGCCTGCCGGGGTTGATGACGCGGCTGCGCGGGCACCTGAAGCTCGACGCGCTGACCGTCAGCGGCCGGACCGTGGGCGAGAACATCGCCGGCGCCGAGATCTACAACGAGGACGTGATCCGGCCGATCGACAACCCGCTCTATGCCGAGGGCGCGCTGGCGGTGCTGCGCGGCAACCTGGCGCCGGATGGCTGCGTCATCAAGCCCAGCGCCTGCGCCCCGCGCTTCCTGAAGCACAGCGGCCCGGCCCTGGTGTTCGACGACTACCCGGCGATGAAGGCGGCGATCGACAGCGACGACCTGGACGTCACCGCCGACCACGTGCTGGTGCTGCGCAACGCCGGGCCCCAGGGCGGGCCGGGCATGCCGGAATGGGGCATGCTGCCGATCCCGAAGAAGCTGGTGAAGCAGGGCATCCGCGACATGGTCCGCATCTCCGACGCGCGGATGAGCGGCACCAGCTACGGCGCCTGCATCCTGCATGTCTCGCCCGAATCCTATATCGGCGGCCCGCTGGCGCTGCTGCGCACCGGCGACATCGTCACCCTCGACGTCGCCGCCCGCCGCATCGACATGGAGGTGCCGGAGGCGGAGCTGGCGCGCCGCCGGGCCGAGCTGACGCCGCCGCAGCCCCGCTACGAGCGCGGCTATGGCTGGATGTTCAACCGCCACATCCGCCAGGCGCATGAGGGCTGCGATTTCGACTTCCTCGAGACCGGCTTCGGCGCCCCGGTGGCCGAACCGGACATCTTCTGAAGGGACCGGCGATGAGCGGACAGGATGAGATCCGGGATGGCTGGACGCCCTCGACCCGGTACCCCGACCCGGCGGTGCAGGTGCTGGACCCCAGCTTCGCGCCCTATCGGATCTTCAGCGCCGCGGTGGAGCGCATCGCCACCGGCTGCCGCTGGGCCGAGGGGCCGGTCTGGTTCGGCGACCGCCGTGCCCTTCTGTGGAGCGACATCCCGAACGACCGGATCCTGAAATGGGATGAGGAGACCGGGGCGGTCAGCGCCTTCCGGAAGCCCTCCAACAACGCCAACGGCAACACCCGCGACCGCCAGGGGCGGCTGGTCACCTGCGAGCATCTCGGCCGCCGCGTCACCCGCACCGAATATGACGGCACCGTCACCGTGCTGGCCGATGGCCTGGACGGCAAACGGCTGAACTCCCCGAACGACGTCGTGGTCAAGTCCGACGGCTCGGTCTGGTTCACCGACCCGCCGTTCGGCATCACCGGCAACTACGAGGGCCGCAAGGCGGAGCCGGAGCTGCCCGCCAACGTCTACCGGATCGATGCGGAGACCGGGGCTCTCACCGTCGTCGCCGAGGACGTCAAGGGTCCGAACGGCCTGTGCTTCTCGCCCGACGAGTCGCTCCTCTACCTCGTCGAATCCCGCGCCGTGCCGAACCGGCTGATCGTCGCCTATGACGTTGTCGAGGGCGGCCGGCGCATCGCCAACCGGCGGGTGCTGATCGACGCCGGCCCCGGCACGCCGGACGGACTGCGCGTCGATGTCGACGGCAATCTCTGGTGCGGCTGGGGCATGGGCAGCGACGAACTGGACGGGGTGAAGATCTTCAACCCCGACGGCAAGCCGATCGGCCGGATCGCCCTGCCCGAGCGCTGCGCCAATCTGTGCTTCGGCGGCGAGATGCGCAACCGCCTGTTCATGGCCTCCAGCCAATCCGTATACGCGCTCTATGTGGGCACCCAGGGCGCCGTCGGCGGCTGACCCTTCCGAACGAGGATGATCGAATGACCGGATTGAAGCCCGAGACCCGGGACAAGTTGAAGACCGTCAGCACCGCCACCCTGACCACAGCCCTGTTCAAGCGCGGCCTGCGCAACCAGTTCATCCAGGACGTGCACCCGCTGAATCCAGCGGGCGCGCCGATGGTCGGCGAGGCGTTCACCCTGCGCTACATCCCGGCGCGCGAGGATCTGAACCCGCTCAGCGTGTTCCAGGACCGCGCCCACCCGCAGCGCAAGGCGGTCGAGGACTGCCCGCCCGGCGCCGTCTTCGTCATCGACAGCCGCAAGGACCCGCGCGCCGCCTCGGCCGGGTCGATCCTGGTGGCGCGGCTGATGAAGCGCGGCGTCGCCGGCGTGGTCACCGATGGCGGCTTCCGCGATTCACCGGAGATCGCGAAGCTCGACATCCCCGCCTACCACAACCGCCCGGCCGCACCGACCAACCTGACCCGCCACCAGGCGCTGGACATCAACGTGCCGATCGGCTGCGGCGACGCGCCGGTGTTCCCCGGCGACATCGTGGTCGGCGACGGCGAGGGCGTGGTGGTGATCCCCGCGAACATCGCCGACGAGATCGCCGACGAGGCGGTCGAGATGACCGCCTTCGAGGATTTCGTCACCGAGGAGGTGATGAAGGGCCGCTCGATCCTCGGCCTCTACCCGGCGACCGAGGAGCAGACCAAGCTCGACTTCGCCGCCTGGCGCAAGGCGAACGGGCGGTAGGCGGAACAGGGGGGCGAGATCGCCCCCTTCCTCACACCACCGAAGTCAGCAGCGGCTGGCCGGCAAAATGGGCCAGAATGTTGCGGACGACGAGGTCGGCCATGGCGTTGCGGGTCTCGACCGTGGCGCTGCCGACATGCGGCTGCAGCACCACGTTGTCGAGGCCGTACAGCGCCTCCGGCACCTTCGGCTCGTATTCGAACACGTCGAGCCCGGCGGCGCCCAGGCGGCCGTCGACCAGGGCCGAGACCAGCTCCGGCTCGTCCACCACCGTGCCGCGGGCGATGTTGACCAGGATGCCCTCGGGGCCCAGCGCCTCCATCACCGCCCGGTTGACGATGTGGTGGGTGGCGGCGCCGCCCGGGCAGCACAGCACCAGCACGTCGCTGTCGCGGGCCAGGGCCACCAGGTCGGGATAATAGGGAGAGTCGATCTCCGGCTTCGCCCGCGGCCCGTGCCAGGCGATCGACAGGCCGAACACCTTCGCCCGCTCCGCCACCGCCTGGCCGATCCGGCCCATGCCGACCACGCCGAGGCGCTTGCCGCGCAGGCTGCGGGCCAGCGGCAGGCCGCCCTGGGTCCATTTGCCGGCGCGGACGAAGCGGTCGCCGACGCAGAGCCGCCGCGCCGTCGCCAGCATCAGCAGCAGGCCGAGATCCGCGACCTCGTCGTCGAGCACGCCGGGGGTGTTGGTGACGCGGACGCCGCGCTTCTTGGCATGGACGGTGTCGACCTTGTCGTAGCCGACGCCGAAATTGCCGATGATCTCCAGCGCCGGGAACCGGTCCATGAGCTCCGCCGAAACGCCCGGGCCGGTGACGATGCCGCGGACCTCCGGCGCCACGCGCTTGATCAGCCCCTCGCGATCCTCGGCCTCCCACAGCCGGTGCACGGTGCAGTTCGCTTCCAGCTCGGCGAAGGGGCCCGGCATCAGGCCGGCCAGGGCGAGGACGACGGGTTTGGTCATGGCGGTTTCCTCTCGCGCCCCCGGGACGGCGGGCCGGTGCCCAGCCTATCGTACAAGTCCGACGATTCAAGGCCTTCCGACAGTCGTTTCCACCGGCCGCCCGATGGCTGCCATGCTGACGCCACGTTCCGCTGCGTTTGATGTCGCATGGGTGCCGATACGGTACTATGACGGAACAACGACATGAGTCGGCTGTTTTGAGTTCTGACTATACGCAAGAAAAGGCCGGGCCATCTTGACCCCCTTGGAGATCTTCGAATTCAGCGTCTACGGTCTACTGGCCATCGCGCTGACGCTATTGTGCCTCCTGTCATGCAATCTGCTCTGGCTCGCGATCACCTTCTGGCGGCATCAGTCACAGGGGCAGAGCCTGCCGAATCAGGGAACGGCCCCGACCCCGGACGCTGACCTGCCCAGGGTCCTGATCCAGATTCCGGTGTTCAACGAGCGGCATGTGGTGCGCCGCATCCTCGGCGCCGCCGCGGCCCTCGACTGGCCGCAGGACAAGCTGACGATCCAATTGCTCGACGACAGCATCGACGAGACCCGCGAGATCGCCGAGGCGGCGGTGCAGGAGCTGCGCGCCGCCGGCGTCGACGCCCACCGCCTTCACCGGGTCGACCGCATCGGCTTCAAGGCCGGGGCGCTGCATGCCGGGCTGGGCGTCACCGACCACCCCTATGTCGCGATCTTCGACGCCGACTTCATCCCGCGGCCGGACTTCCTGCGCCGCACCGTCGGCGTGCTGGAGAACGACAAGCGCCTGGCCTTCGTGCAGGGCCGCTGGGAGCATCTGAACGGCGACGAGAACCGCCTGACCCGCGCCCAGACGCTGATGCTGGACGCGCATTTCGGCATCGAGCAGCCGGCCCGCAGCATGACCGGCCTACCCCTGCCCTTCAACGGCACCTGCGGCATCTGGCGCCGCGCCGCGATCGAGGACGCCGGCGGCTGGAAGGCCGACACGCTGACCGAAGACCTCGACCTCAGCCTGCGCGCCCATCTCAAAGGCTGGCGCGCCCGCTACCTGTCCGACATCACCGTGCCGGGCGAGCTGCCGTCGAGCATCGCCGCCTGGCGGGTGCAGCAGTTCCGCTGGACCAAGGGCTTCGCCCAGGTCGCCTGCAAGCTGCTGCCGACGATCTGGCGCTCGGCCCTGCCGCGCAAGACCAAGGTCGTGGTCACCCTGCAGCTGCTGCAGTGCCTGTTCTACCCGCTCGGCGCGCTGGCGATGGTGAACACGCTGATGTTCCTGAGCATCGGCTTCGACCAGCCGGTGGCGCTGACCGTGCTGGGCGTGGTCTCGACCGTGCTCGGCATCTCCGGCACCGCCGCCTTCCTGATCTCCGGCCGCTGCGCCGTGCGGCGCGAGCGGCTGGGCCAGGCCGCGATGGACATGCTGGCCACCATGGCGCTGAACGCCGGCCTGTCGCTGTCGAACTCGGTGGGCGTGATCGAGGCCTTCCTCGGCCGGCGCAGCGGCTTCGTGCGCACGCCGAAGAAGGGCAGCTCGCGCCGCTCCGGCTACCGCAGCGGCGCCGGCAGCGGCATCCCCGAGACGGCGGCCGGCGTGGTGCTGCTCGGCATGGTGCTGACCGACCTGGCCTGGTACCTGCCGTTCCTGGTCGTCTCCGGCACCGGGCTCTTGATCATGGGCACCGCGCTTCTGGCCGAGCGCTACGACCTCAGGCTCGACCCGCGCGCCCTGCCCCGCACCATGCCGGGCGTGAAGCTGGCGCCGCCCGCGGCCCGGGCGCCGCAGCCGCACTCGCGCAGCTAACGTCGCGGCGGGCCGGGGCGCTCCGTCCCGGCCCAAGCGGTCACAGCCGCTTCTCCAGCACCATCTCGTAGGGATCGAAGCCGTGCTTGCGGTAGGCGCGGATGGCGCTGTCGTTGCTCGCCAGCACGCCGATCCGCATCCGGACTACGCCGGTGCCGCGCAGATGGGCCTCGATCGCCGCCAGCAGCCGCCCGGCGACGCCGTGCCCCCGCCAGGCCGGCGCCGTGTAGACGTCCGAGACGTAGCCGAAGCGGTTCGAATCCGCGGTCTCGGAGATCAGGTCGTCCTGTTGCACCCAGCCGGCGGCGAAGCCGGCGAGGTCGCCCTCGGCCGACACCGCCACCAGGACCAGCCCGCCGCGCTCCGCCGCATGGCCCTCGAGCCAGTCCAGATAGGGCCACGCGGTCTTGCTGCCCGGCAGGCGGGTGTCGTGCAGCGCCCGCTCGTACTCCTGCATGTCGACCAGCGCCGCCTGCAGCGCTGCGCGATCACCCGGCCCCGCCGGCCGCACCGTCACCATCCGTTCCGCCTCTTTTTCGTCCCAAGCTGATAGTATCGTCCGCCTGCGATCCGGCCCGTGGGGGGCCGGCGACGGAGATTGGCCATGGCCCTGTGGGACAAGATTGCCGGCGAATTCATCGACATCATCGAATGGACCGATGATACCCAGGACACCATCGTCTACCGCTTCGAGCGGCACAACAACGAGATCAAGTACAACGCCCAGCTGACGGTGCGCGAGAGCCAGGTCGCCGTCTTCGTCAACGAGGGCAAGGTGGCCGACGTCTTCCAGCCCGGCATGTATACGCTGGAGACCAAGAACCTGCCGATCCTGTCGACGCTGCAGGGCTGGAAATACGGCTTCGCGAGCCCGTTCAAGGCCGAGGTCTATTTCCTCAACACCAAGCGGTTCACCGACCTGAAATGGGGCACGATGAACCCGGTGATGCTGCGCGACCCGGAGTTCGGGCCGGTGCGGCTGCGCGCCTTCGGCACCTATGCCATCCGGGTCAAGGACCCGGCCGCCTTCATCCGCGAGATCGCCGGCACCGACGGCCGCTTCACCACCGACGAGATCACCGAGCAGCTGCGCAACCTGATCGTCACCAGCTTCGCCGGGGCGGTGGCGAAGTCGGGCATCCCCGTGCTCGACCTGTCGTCCAATTACGACAAGGTCGGCCAAGTCATCCGCGGCGCGATCCAGCCGGAGTTCGACGCCTACGGCCTGGAGATCGCGACGCTGCTGGTCGAGAACGTCTCGCTGCCCGAGGAGGTGGAGAAGGCGCTCGACCGCCGCAGCAGCATGGGCGTGGTCGGCGATCTCGGCCGCTACACCCAGTTTCAGACCGCCGAGGCGATCAAGGCCGCGGCCGAGAACCCGGGCGGGGCCGCCGGCATCGGCATCGGTATGGCGACGGCCGGGGGGCTCGCTTCCGCCATGGGTGGCGCGGTGCAGCAGGCCTCGGCTCCGGCCGCCGGCTCGGCGCCGCCGCCCTTGCCCGGGGCCGAGGCTTACCACGTCGCCATCGGCGGCAAGCAGTCCGGCCCGTTCCCGGCAGCCGAGCTGCAGGGGATGGTGCGCGACGGTCGCCTGACCCGCGACAGCCTGGTCTGGACCCAGGGCATGGCGAGCTGGAGCAAGGCCGGCGAGGTCGCTGGCCTGGCCGCGCTGTTCACCGACCTGCCGCCGCCGCTGCCGCAGGCCTGATTCCGGATCATGGCGGACATGGCCTTTGCCTGCGCGTCCTGCGGCGCGCAGCTCGAATACGCGCCCGGCACGCAGGTGCTGAAATGCCCCTATTGCGGGCATGAGAACCCGATCGCCGTCTCGCCCTGGTCGACCGTCGCCGAGATCGACTATGCGGCCGGGCTGGCGGATGCGGAGCAGCAGGCGCCGACCGAGACCGTGTCGGTCGTCTCCTGCAAGCGCTGCGCCGCCGAATTCCAGCTCGACCCGGCGATCCAGGCGTCGCGCTGCCCGTTCTGCGGCACGCCGATCGTGCTCGAACCGCGCGCCGTGACCCATCTGACGCCCGGCGCCCTGCTGCCCTTCGGCTTCGACGGCAAGGCGGCGCGGGCGAAATATGAGGCCTGGCTGTTAGGCCTGTGGTTCGCGCCGAACGACGTGAAGCGCCTGGCCAGGACCGATGCCGGCTTCATCGGCATGTATGTGCCGTACTGGACCTACGACGCCGCGACGCAGAGCGACTACACCGGCCAGCGCGGCATCACCATCGTGCGGACGGTCCGGGACGGCAACCAGACGCGCACGGTGACCGAGACGCGCTGGACGCCGTGCAGCGGCCGGGTCGCGCGCGACTTCGACGATGTCACGGTGGTGGCCAGCCGATCGCTGCCGGAAGGCTATCTGGACCGGCTGGAGCCATGGGATCTGGGGGCGCTGATTCCCTATGACGGGCGCTATCTGAGCGGCTTCGGCGCCCAGCACTATCAGGTCGGCCTGGCCGACGGCTTCGAGACGGCGAAGGCGAAGATGGAGTCGGTGATCCGCGGCGATGTCCGCAGCGACATCGGCGGCAACCAGCAGATGATCAACGCCCTGCAGACCGATTACGCCGGGGTGACCTTCAAGCACGTCCTGCTGCCGATCTGGCTGAACAGCTTCCGCTATGGCGGCAAGACCTACAGCTTCGTGATCAACGGCCGCACCGGCGAGGTGCAGGGCCAGCGGCCCTGGAGCTGGATCAAGATCGGCCTCGTCGCGCTGGCTGCGGTTGCCGTGGCGGTCCTGTTCGCGAGTCTTTACGGCAAGCAGTGACGGCCGTTCCGTCAGGCCGGGCTTGACCGCGGCGGCCGGGACGGCCAGAGCGTGGGCATGCTCGACATCTACCACCACCTCTGGATCCTGGCCGCGGCCCTGCTGCTCGACGCGCTGGTCGGCGACCCGCCCTGGCTGTGGCGGCGGCTGCCGCATCCGGTCGTTCTGGCCGGCCGGCTGATCGGCGGGCTGGACCGCCGCCTGAACCATGACGGCGACGCCCCGGCCCGGCGCCGGGCCGCCGGCATCGCCGCGACGCTGCTGCTGGTGCTGCTGGCCGGCGGCATCGGCTGGGTCCTCTCCGCCCTGCTGCGCGCCCTGCCCTTCGGCTGGCTGCTGGAGATCGTGATCGCTGCAATCTTCCTGGCCCAGCGCAGCCTGCACGACCATGTCGCCGCCGTGGCCGCTTCCTGCGAGCTGGAAGGGCTGGAGGGCGGGCGCCGCGCCGTGTCGATGATCGTCGGCCGCGACCCGCAGAGCCTGGACCTGGCCGGGGTGTGCCGCGCCGCGATCGAGAGCGACGCCGAGAACTATTCCGACGGCGTGTTCGCGCCGGCTTTCTGGTTCGCGCTGCTCGGCCTGCCCGGCATCCTGGTCTACAAGGCGGTCAACACCGCCGACAGCATGGTCGGCCACCGCACCGCCCGGCACGAGGCGTTCGGCTGGGCCTCGGCGCGGCTGGACGATCTTCTCAACCTGGTCCCGGCCCGGCTGTGCGGCGCCCTGCTGGCCCTGGCCGCGCCGTTCGGTGGCGGCCGCATCGGCGCGGCGTGGCGGGCGATGCTCGGCGACGCCCCGAAGCACCGCTCGCCCAATGCCGGCTGGCCGGAGGCGGCGATGGCCGGCGGCCTCGGCCTGGCTTTGGCCGGGCCGCGGCAGTACCACGGCACGGTGGTACCCGATTCCTGGATGGGCGATGGCGGCCGGGCGGAGGCGACGCCGCGCGACAACCGCCGGGCGCTCGCGGTCACCAGCGGCGCTGGGGTGATGCTGGTGTTGGTGACGGTCGCGATAGCACTGATTCTGTAGGTTGGGTTCGCGACGCGAACCCAACGTCCAACCGCGAGATCGGCATCGAAATGTTGGGTTCGCCTTGCGAACCCAACCTACGCGGCAAGCCCGGCGATCTTCGACAGCGCCGGCAGGTCGAGATGCCGCTCCAGATGGTCGGCCAGCCCGTCCAGCGTGGCGTCGACCGTGGCGTCATAGGCCAGGCCGGCCTGCGCGCGCGGCCCGAAGCCGGCCAGGAAGGCGGAGCGGAAACCGTCGGCGGCGAACAGGCCGTGGACATAGCAGCCGGCGATCCGGCCGTCCGGAGACACTGCGCCGTCCGGCCGACCGTCGAGATCGAGCAGCGGCCGGGCCAAAGCCGGGCCCTCGGTGCGGCCGACATGCATCTCGTAGCCGCGGATGGCGGTGCCGGTCGGCCGGTGCGTGCCGGCGACGGCGACCAGGCTCTTTTCCGGCGTCATCACCGTCTCGAGGTCGAGCAGGCCCAGCCCGTCGGCCGAGCCGGGCGCACTGTCGATGCCGTCCGGGTCGTGCAGCCGGCGGCCCAGCATCTGGAAGCCGGCGCACAGGCCCAGCACCCTTCCGCCGCGCCGGACATGGGCCATCAAGTCGATGTCCCAGCCCTGGGCGCGCAGGAAGGCGAGGTCGCCGATGGTCGATTTCGACCCCGGCAGCAGCACCAGGTCGGCGTCGCCCGGCAGCGCCTCGCCGGGCGGCACCATCCGCACCGCCACATCCGGCTCCAGCCGCAGCGGGTCGAGGTCGTCGAAATTGGCGATGCGCGACAGCACCGGCACGGCGACGGTGATCGCCCGGCCCCGCGGCGTCTCGATCTCGGCCAGGGCGTTGGCGTCCTCGGCCGGCAGCCGGGCGGCCTCGGGCCAATGCGGCACGATGCCGAGACCGCGCCAGCCGGTGCGCTCCGCGACGATGCGCATGCCGTCGGCGAACAGCGCCGCGTCGCCGCGGAAGCGGTTGACGATGAAGCCGCGGATCCTGGCGGCTTCCGCCGGCGCGATCACCGCATGGGTGCCGACCAGGCTGGCGATGACGCCGCCGCGATGGATGTCGGCGACCAGGACCACCGGCAGGTCCGCCGCCTCGGCGAAGCCCATATTCGCGATGTCGCCGGCCCGCAGGTTCACCTCGGCCGGGCTGCCGGCGCCCTCGACCAGCACCAGGTCGGCCTCGGCCGACAGGGACCGCCAGCTGTCCAGCACCGCCGCCAGCAGCTCGGGCTTCCGGGCGGCGTAGTCGCGGGCCTTCAGCGTGGCGATGCGGCGGCCCTGGACGATGACCTGGGCGCCGGTCTCGCTCTCCGGCTTCAGCAGCACCGGGTTCATGTGCACGGTCGGGTCGATGCCGCAGGCTCGCGCCTGCAGCGCCTGGGCCCGGCCGATCTCGCCGCCATCGGCCGTCACCGCGGCGTTGTTCGACATGTTCTGCGGCTTGAACGGCCGCACCCGCAGGCCGCGCCGGGCGAAGACCCGGCACAGCCCGGCGACGATCAGCGACTTGCCGACATCGGAGCCGGTGCCCTGGATCATCAGGGCGGGCGGACGCCCACCGGAGGACATCAGAACTCGATCCCGGCCTGCGCCTTCACGCCGTCGCGGAACGGGTGCTTGATCATCGTCATCTCGGTGACCAGGTCGGCGATCTCGATCAGCTCGTCCTTGGCGTTGCGGCCGGTGACGATGACATGCGTGTCCGCCGGCTTCTCGTCGCGCAGGAAGGCCACCACCTCCGCCACCGGCAGGTAGTCGTAGCGCAGCACGATGTTCAGCTCGTCCAGCAGCACCAGGCGGTAGGACGGGTCGCGGATCATCACCTTGGCGGCCTCCCAGGCGGCGTGGGCGGCGGCGATGTCGCGCTCGCGGTCCTGCGTCTCCCAGGTGAAGCCTTCGCCCATCGCGGCGATGGTCACGAGGTCCGGGAACCGCTCCAGCACATGGCGCTCGCCGGTGTCCCAGCTGCCCTTGACGAACTGGACCACGCCGGTGCGGAAGCCGTGGCCGATCGACCGAAGCACCATGCCGAAGGCGGCAGTCGACTTGCCCTTGCCCTTGCCGGTGTGGACGATCAGCAGGCCCTTCTCGATGGTCTTGCCGGCCAGCATCCGGTCGCGCACCGCCTTCTTCTTCGCCATCTTCTCGGCGTGGCGGGCGTTGATCTCGTCCTCGGTCATGCCGTCGGTGTTCATCGGCCGGGCTCCTTCGTCAGCACATCGAGCTCATGGTAGACGGCATTGGCGCGAGGCTGCCACAGGCCGCGATCCAGCGCCTCCTGCAGCCGCTCGGCGATCTCGCGCGCCGCCGCCGGGTTGGCCTGCTCCAGGAAGGCGCGCACCTCGGGGTCGCCGAGCATCGCGTCATAGACCAGGTCGAACTGGTGGTCGGCCACCGCGTCGGTGGTGGCGGCGAAGGCGAACAGGTAGTCGACCGTCGCCGCCATCTCGAAGGCGCCCTTATAGCCGTGGCGCATCACGCCGCGGATCCATTTCGGGTTGACCACCCGGGCGCGGACCACGCGGGCGATCTCCTCGCGCAGGGTCCGGATCACCGGCCGCTCGGGCCGCGAATGGTCGTTGTGCCAGACCGCCGGCCGGGCGCCGGACAAATGGTGGATCGCCGCCGCCAGCCCGCCCTCGAACTGGTAGTAGTCGTCGGAATCGAGCAGGTCGTGCTCGCGGTTGTCCTGGTTGTGGACCACCGCCTCGACGGTCTCCAGCCGGCGGGCGAACAGGTCGTGCGCCGCCGCGCCCTCGGCGCCGTCGCCATAGGCCCAGCCGCCCCATTCCAGATAGGCGCGGCCGAGATCGGCCTCGTCGCGCCACAGCCTCTCGTCGATCAGCGCCTGCAGACCGGCGCCATAGGCCCCGGGCTTGGAGCCGAACACCCGGAAGCCGGCACGGCGGCGCGCCTCGGCCTCGGGCATCCCGCCCTCGACCAACGCCGCGGTCTCGGCCCGGACGCGCGCGGCCAGCGGGTTCGCCGCCTCCGGCTCGTCCAGCGCGGCGACGGCGCGGACGGCGCTGTCGAACAGGTCGATCTGGCTGGGGAAGGCATCGCGGAAGAAGCCGGAGACGCGCAGGGTCACGTCGACCCTAGGCCGGCCCAGCACGCCCTCCGGCATCACGTCGAATCCGGTGACGCGGCGGGACGCCGGGTCCCAGCGCGGCTGCACGCCCAGCAGCGCCAGGGCCTGGGCGATGTCGTCGCCGCCGGTGCGCATGTTGCTGGTGCCCCAGGCGCTCAGCGCCATGGTGCGCGGCCAGTCGCCATGCTCCTGCCGGTGCCGCTCGACCAGCAGCGAGGCGGATTTCCAGCCGAGATGCCAGGCGGCCGGGGTCGGCACCGTGCGGCTGTCGACCGAGTAGAAGTTGCGGCCGGTCGGCAGCACGTCGAGCCGGCCGCGGGTTGGCGCGCCGGAAGATCCCGGCGCCACGAAGCGCCCGGCCAGGCCGCGCAGCAGCCCGTCGATCTCGGCGGCACCAGAGCGGTCGACGGACGGAGCAACGGCCGCCTCGATCTCCGCCAGAACGGCGGCGGTGGCGGCCCAGCCGGCATCCGGCTGGCGCGTGCCGCCGACCAGATCGTGGGCCAAGGCCTCCAGCCGCTCGACCGTGTCGCCATGGGTCCGCCAGCCCGTCTCCGGCCCCAGCACCGCCGGCCGCGGCCCAGCCCAGGCGTCGCCGAAGCGGCAGTCCAGCGGGTCGAAGCCGAGGCCCAGATCATTCGCCAAAGCGCGGATCAGCGAAGCGTCGCCGCCCTGCCCCGTCCCGCGCGGCACCCGGGTCAGCGCCACCAGCAGGTCGGTGCGCTGGTCGCCCTCGGGCGAGCGGCCGAAGATGTGCAGCCCGTCGCGGATCTGCATCTCCTTCAGCTCGCAGAGATGGTTGTCGATCTGCGCCAAGGCGGAGTCGGAATCGGCATCCGCCGCCACGCCGCAGTCGCGGTCCAGGCCGGTCGACCGGGCGAGGTCGAGGATGCGGTCGCGCAGATGGGCCAGCCGGCGCGGGTCCATGCCGGCGGCCTCGTAGTATTCGTCGACCAGCGCCTCCAGATCCTTCAGCGGGCCGTAGCTCTCGGCCCGGGTCAGCGGCGGCGTCAGGTGATCGATGATGACGGCGGCCGTGCGGCGCTTGGCCTGGGTACCCTCGCCCGGGTCGTTGACGATGAAGGGGTAGAGATGCGGGACAGGGCCGAAGGCGGCCTCCGGGAAGCAGTCCTGCGACATCGCCAGCGCCTTGCCCGGCAGCCATTCCAGGTTGCCGTGCTTGCCCATGTGCACGATCGCCTGCGCCCCGAAGCCCTGCCGCAGCCAGGCGTAGAAGGCCAGGTAACCGTGCGGCGGCACCAGCGCCGGGTCGTGATAGGTCGCCTGCGGGTCGATGTTGTAGCCGCGCGCCGGCTGCACGCCGATGACGACATGGCCGAAGCGATGCACCGCAAGGCGGAAGGCGTCGCCTTCGACGAAGGGATCAGCTTCGGGCGTGCCCCAGCGGGCCGTCACTGCGGTGCGAACGGCCCCAGGCAGGTCGTCGAAGAAGGCGCGGTAGTCGGCCAGGGGATAGGAGACGCCGCCGGAGCGGCCGGCCCGGCCCTCCAGCGCATTGGTCGGGCCGGCGGAGACCCGGGCCATCAGGGCGGTGGCATCGGCCGGGACGTCCTCGACCCGGTAGCCGGCGGCGGCCAGGGCGCGCAGCACCTCGACGGTTCCGGCCGGGGTGTCGAGGCCGACGCCGTTGCCGAGCCTGCCGTCGCGGTTCGGGTAGTTGGCCAGGACCAGCGCGACCTTGCGCCCGGCCGGAGGCGTGCGGCGCAGCCCGGCCCAGGCGGCGGCGAGGTTGGCGGTGAAATCGATCCGGTCGGGCACCGGGCGGTAGGACACCACGGTGCATTCGGTCAGGGGATCCCAGCGCGCCTCCGACTTGAAGGACACGGCGCGGGTCAGCACCCGTCCGTCGATCTCGGTCAGGGCGACATTCATCGCCAGATCCTGGGCCGACAGCCCGCGCGTGCCGTCGCGCCACGCCGCCTCGCCGCCGCCGGCGAACACCACCTGCAGGACGGGGCAGTCCGCCGCGTCGAAGGGCGTCGGCTGGGCCGGGCCGCCGGGGCTGGAGACGGCGAAGCTGGTTGCGTTCAGAATCACCGCCGGCGGGTGGCGGGCGAAGGCTTCCGCCACCAGCTCGGCCGAGACCGCGTCCTTGAGGCTGGAGACGAAGATCGGCAGCGGGTTCAGCCCGCGCTGCCGCAGCGCCGCCGCCAGCGCATCGACCGGCGCCAGGTTCCCGGCCTGCACCAGGGCGCGGTAGAAGACGAGGCCGATGACGGGGGCGCCGTCCTGCCAGCGCCCGGCGATCTCGGCATAGGACGGGTGCCGCAGGTCGGGCCAGTACAGGCCGGCGCGCAGCAGCGGCCGGGGCTCGGCCCAGGGCAGGTCGTGGCCGGCCAGGGTGGCGGCATAGGCCAGGAAGCTGCGGGCGTTCTCGATGCCGCCCTCGACCAGATACCGCCACAGCCGCCCCCTCGCCTCCGCCGGCAATGTCGAGAGGTCGTCGAGATCGGCATCCGGCTTGTCGTCACCCGGCAGCACGGCCAGCGCGATGCCCTCGCGCCGGCAGGCGGCGTGCACCTGCTCGATGCCATAGCGCCAATAGCCGGCCCCGCCCAGCAGGCGCACCACCACCAGCTTCGCCCGGCTGACCACATCGTCGACATAGGTGTCGACCGACAGGTTGTGGCCGAGCTGCAGCAGGTTGGCCAGGCGCAGTCGCGGAAACTCCTCGCCGAAGCCGGACCGTGCCGCCGACAGGCAGGCGAGCTCGGTGTCCGCCGCGGTCAGGACGACGATGTCGCCCGGGCTCTGGCCCAGATCGACCGCCTCCGACCCGTCGGCGATGCTGCCCGGCCTGGTGGCGAGGAGATGCATCAGGCCGCCAGCGCCGCGGTGATGGCGGCGCGGTCGAGGCCGCGCTCGCCGATCACCACCAGGGTGGTGCCGCGGGCCTCGTCGGTGCGCCAGGCGCGGTCGTAATAATGCTGGATGCGGCCGCCGACCGCCTGCACCACCAGCCGCATCGGCTTGCCCTCGACCGCAGCGAAGCCCTTCAGCCGCAGGATGTCGTGCGCCTCGATCACCGGCTTCAGCTTGCGCGCCAGGGCGTCCGGGTCGACCACCGTGCCGAGGTCGACATGGAAGCTCTCGAAATCATCGTGGTCGTGCTCCTCCTCCGCATCGTGATGCGAGGGACGCGCCGCCAGGTCGTCCTCGGCCGCGGCGCCGAGGCCCAGCAGCACCGCGGCGTCGATGGCGCCGTGCCGGGCCTTGACCACCTTCACCCCCGGCCGCAGCTGGGCGGCGAGATCGGTGGAGACGGCGGATAGCGAGTCGTCGTCCAGCAGGTCGGTCTTATTCAGGATCACCATGTCGGCGCAGGCCAGCTGGTCCTCGAACAGCTCCTCCAGCGGGCTGTCATGGTCCAGCGCCTCATCGGCGGCGCGCTGGGCCGCCAAGGCCTCCTCGTCCGGCGCGAAACGGCCCTCCGACATGGCGGCGCCGTCGATCACGGTGATGACGCCGTCGACCGTCACCCGGGTGCGGATCTCCGGCCAGCCGAAGGCCTTGACCAGGGGCTTGGGCAGGGCCAGGCCGCTGGTCTCGATCACGATGTGCTCCGGCGGCTCGGCGCGGTTCAGCAGCTTCTCGATGGTCGGGATGAAGTCGTCGGCCACGGTGCAGCAGATGCAGCCATTGGCCAGCTCCACCACATCCTCCTCGCGGCAGGTGGCGTCGCCGCAGCTGCGCAGCAGGTCGCCATCCACGCCGACATCGCCGAACTCGTTGATGATCAGGGCCAGCCGGCGGCCATTCGCGGTCTGCAGCAGGTGGCGGATCAGCGTGGTCTTGCCGGCGCCGAGGAAGCCGGTGATAACGGTGGCCGGAATCTTTGCGGGCATGGGGATCCTTCAGGCGGATTTCAGGGTCAGGGGAAGGCCGGCAGCGACGAAGACGACCTTGGGCACGGCGGCGGCCACGGCCTGGTGCAGGCGCCCGGCATGGTCGCGGAAGGCGCGGGCCAGGGCGTTGTCGGGGACGATGCCGAGCCCGACCTCGTTCGACACCAGCACCACCGGGCCCGGGGGCGCGGCGAGCCAGCGCACCAGCCGATCGGTCTCGGCGGCGATGTCGCGGTCGGCATGCATGAGATTGGACAGCCAGAGGGTCAGGCAGTCGACCAGCACGGCGCGGCCGGGGCCTGCCACCTGGCCAAGCGTCTCGACCAGATCCAGCGGCGCCTCGACCGTGCGCCAGCGCGAGCCGCGCTGCGCCTGGTGGCGGGAGATCCGCTCCACCATCTCGGCATCCCAGGCCTCGGCGGTGGCGAGGTAGACGCAGTCGCCGGGCTGGCTCTCGACCAGCGCCTCGGCATGGCGGCTCTTGCCCGACCGGGCGCCGCCCAGCACCAGCGTCGCCGCCGCCAGCTCAGCCATGGATTGGTCGATGCAACACGCCCTCGCCCTTCGCTCGGCCGGACAGGGCTTGGACGCCGGAGACGGTGCCCGCAGGCGCCGCGCATCCCGCGCCACCGGTTCACCCCGCCCGGCGGTTCGCACGCATCGCCTCGCCGGCAGGTCTCCTGGCTCGCGGGTCATCGCCTGCCTCCGCCTTCCCGGCCATCGGCCAGTGGCTGTCGGAGGTGGGCTCGCCGCCTACAGTTGCGGGGGCAGCCGCGGATCAGGCCTGAAAGGACAGACCGTCCCGCGTTCCCTTTTCACCCCTCTGGCGTCCGCCTTCGGGGAACCGGCTGCGCGATGGCGGCACAGTAGGCGGCGCGGGACGGGTGGTCAATCGATGGCGCGGCTCAGGCCGCGGCGAGGCGCCGGCCGACGGCTTCCAGGACCAGGCGATGGGCCCGCTCGACGATGTCCTCCATCGACCGGGACTTCGCGAACATCGCCGCCGCCCGCAACCGGACCTCGTCCCGCGTCGGGAAGCTCGGGAGATGCGCCTTGGCCAGCAGGTCCACGGTCTTGTGCTGCGCCGTCGCCAGGGCGTCACGGAGGTCGGCCAGGGTCGGCGCATGGGCGTGGGCCAGCGCCTCGTGCAGCGCCGCCGCGATCCGCTCCGTCGGGAAGCTCGCCGCCAGCTCGGCCGCCGCGCGCTCGATGATCTTGCTGCCGAGGCGCTGCTCGTTGCGCAGCACGGCCTCGGGCGGAGTTTTGAGGTTCCAGACCACGCCGCACCAGGACAGGACTTTCAGGATGTAGAAGGTCGGGTCGACCTCCCACCACCTGAAGCCCTGGCGCACACTGCTCTGATAGGCGTGGTGGTTGTTGTGCCAGCCCTCGCCCATGGTCATCAGGGCGAGCAGCCAGTTGTTGCGGGAATCGTCGCCGGTGACATAGCGCTTGCGGCCATGCACATGGGCCAGGGAATTGATGCAGAAGGTGCCGTGA
Organism: Inquilinus sp. CA228; assembly: GCF_052078665.1. NCBI lineage: Bacteria > Pseudomonadati > Pseudomonadota > Alphaproteobacteria > Rhodospirillales > Rhodospirillaceae > Inquilinus > Inquilinus sp. CA228. The sequence continues at coordinate 97,980 of NZ_JBQJIK010000016.1, forward strand.
TAGACCAGCACCGTGCTCCAGACGAAGCCGACCACCAGCCCGGGCCAACCGCCGATCAGGAAGGTGATCGCCGCCAGGATGACGGCCGGGGTCAGCTCGTATTTGTGCAGCAGCATCAGCTCGGGATAGCGCGCGAAATCGGCGATCTTGCTCAGATCCGTGGTGCGGTGGCGGGTCGAGAAGATCCAGCCGAGATGGGCATAGACGAAGCCCCGGTGCCGGGGCGAATGCACGTCCTGCCCGGTGTCGGAATGGAGGTGGTGGTGCCGGTGCTTGGCGGCCCACCACAGCGTGCTCTTCTGCGCCGTGCTCTGCGACAGGAAGGCCAGGATGAACTGGAACACCCGGCCGGTGGAATAGGCGCGATGGGCGAAATAGCGGTGGTAGCCGGCCCCGATCGCGAAGATGCGCAGGAAATACAGGACCACGCAGATCACCAGGGATTGCCAGGTGACGCCGGTCCAGATCGCTGCGAAGCTGGCGAGATGGAGCAGGACGAACGGGCCCGCCTCCGGATACAGGATGTCCTCGTGGTCGTCCGTAGGCGCGGCCGGACCGGTCTGCGAGGTGGCCATGGGCTCCGTCATCTAATGGTGCATCGACCCCGACGAGGGGGCGTCGGGCGTCCCCTAGATAAGGATCGGCGCAGCGCCGTCAAGCGGACGTAGCGCCGCGCACCGTCCGCAGGCGCTGAGCGTAGACGGTGATCACCAGCGCCGCCAGCAGGATCAGCCGGTCAACCGGCGGACGGACCGCCCGTCAGCCGATCCCGTACCGCCCCGGCGCGATGACACCATTCGGATCGAGGGCCCGCTTCACACCGTTGCAGACATCGCGGTAGGCGGGCATGGCCTGCGCCATATGGAAGTCGTGATACTGGACCGGAGCCCGCCCGACAAAGACGCCACGCCCCGCCACCGCCTCGGACATTGCGCGGTAGCAGGCATCGGCGCGGGCGCACTCGCCGGCATCCTCGCGGTTGAAGGTCAGCACATGCAGCCCGCGGGCGAAGCGCGGCCCGCAGACATTCATCGCCATGTAGTCCATGCCATGGGCTTCGCAGATGCCGCGGCACAGCTGCTGGAACTCGTTGGCGACCTTGCCGTCCATCGGCGTGCCCGGTAGGAACCAAAGGTTGCCGCCGCCCGGCCGCCATTTCAGCAGGCCGAGCTCGCCCAGGCTCGGGATGCCAGAAAAGGCGTTGATGGCGACCTGCAGCGGCGGGATCGCGCCGGCATCGGCATGCTCGATGTAGCGGGCCTTGCCGCTGCGCCCGAAATGGTCGCGCACGCGCTGGACCATCGGCTCCAGCGCGGCCGCGCTGGGGCCGTAGAAGGCGCCGGACACGGTCCAGGCGCCGAGTCCATGCCGCTCGCGCAAGGCGCGGCGACCCTCGTCCGAGATCGACCGCTTGCCGCCGGACGCCTGGTATTCCGGGCTCTCGCCCTCCGAGCCGCAGAGGTAGAGGTCGTTCGCCACCCGGAACAGCGTCGGCACGAAATTCGACAGCTTCATCGGCCGGCACAGATCGACGACCTCCGCCAGGTCGTCATCCTCCGGGAAGGTGAAGTGGAACGACCGCACAGCGGGCGGGCGCGGCAGCAGCCAGACGCCCATGCGGGTGACGATGCCGTAGTTCGACTGCGCGAACAGGCCGTCGAGGATCGGCCCGAAGGAGTATTTCGAGACGTGCCAGTTGGCCAGGGTGTCGGCATCCAGCGCGCCGTCACCGGTGCGCAGGATCTCGCCGGTGCCGAGCACGATCTCGAGGCCGCAGGCGAAGCCGAAATGGTCGAAATACGGCGTGTAGCCGGCGCCCTTGTCGAGGGCGTTGCCGATCATGCCGCCCTGCGGCGGGCCGGAGGTGACGTCGAGCATCAGCCGGTCGCCGCGGCGGACCAGCTCGTCGTAAAGCGCCTGGTAGCTGACGCCGGGCTCGACCACGGCGAAGGCCAGCGTCTCGTCGATCTCGAGAATCCGGTTCATGCGGTGGCCGAGATCGACCACGACCTGGCCCGAGCGCGGCGCGGAGCGCGAGCCGAGGCCGATATTGTAGCCGGTGCTCACCGGATAGAGCGGCACGCCATGCGTGTTGGCCGCCCGCACGATCGCCTGCACCTCGGCGGTGGAGCGCGGAGTGACCACGCCCGCCGGCCGCACATCGCCGCCCGGCATGGTGTTCTCGCCGTAGCGGCGGATGGTCTCTTCGGACCGGTTGACGCCGTCGGCGCCCAGCACGCTGCCGATCTCGGAGAAGAATGCTTCGGAAGCCATGATCATCCCCCCTTCACCAGAATCCCGGATTGCCGGACGGCGCTCCACCCGGTGCGGCGGGCGTTGCGTCCGTCTCGACGGTTGCAACGACCGGAGCCGGCTCCCTCAGGGGTCGGCTCCGCACATCGCCCGGTTCGGGTCCGCCGGTCGCCCAGTCGAGCAGCTCGACCGTGTGAACCACAGGCACCGCGGAAAACCGGGCGATCTGCACGATGCAGCCGAGATTGCCGGCGGCGACGATGTCGGGGTCGACGCCCTCGACATGCGCCGCCTTGCGCCGGCCCAGCGCATCGGCGATGTCGGGCTGCAGCAGGTTGTAGGTGCCGGCGGAGCCGCAGCAGAAATGCTTCTCCGGCACGTCGAGCACGGCGAAGCCTGCCTGCCGCAGCAGTTGCCGCGGCGGCTCGGTCACCCGCTGCCCGTGCTGCAGCGAGCAGGCGTCGTGATAGGCCACACGGTACGGCTTCATCCCGCCGGTCGCCTGCAGGCCGAGCTGCGCCAGGATCTCGGTGACGTCGCGCGCCAGGGCGCCGATGCGCCGCGCCGGGTCCGTCCCGAGCAGATGGCCGTAATCCTTCACCGTGGTGCCGCAGCCGGAGGCGTTGACGACCACGGCGTCGAGGCCGCGGTCGAGCAGGCCGGACCAGGCGGCAACAGTCGCCGCCGCCAGCGACTTCGCCTGTACCTCGCGGCCCATATGCAGCGGCAGCGCGCCGCAGCAGCCGGCACCGGCCGCGACGACGACCTCGCAGCCATGCCGCTGCAGCACGCGGATCGTGGCGGCGTTGACCTCGCGGTCCAGGGCCTGCTGCGCGCAGCCGGCGAGCAGCGCCACGCGCAGCCGCCGCTCGCCCTGGGCGGGATAGGCCGCCGGCGCCAGCAGGCCCGGTCTCGCCGGCCGCGCCTTCGCCAAGGCCAGGAGCCCGCGCCGCCGCCCCGGCATCGCGCCGGCGAACGGCTGTGCCAGCGACGCCAGGCGCAGCGCGGCCAGGAACCGACCGGGATAGGGCAGCGTCCGCGCCAGCAGGCCGCGCAGCAGGCGGTCGGACCAGGGACGCCGGAAGGTCTTCTCGATATGGTTGCGGGCGATGTCGATCAGATGGGCGTAATCGACCTTCACCGCGCAGGTCGTCACGCAGGACAGGCACGACAGGCAGCGGTCGAGGTGATGCACGGTCTTCGCATCGGGAGGGCCGTCCCGTTCCAGCATCGCCCGGATCAGGTCGATGCGGCCGCGCGGCGAGTCGTTCTCGTCGCGGAACAGGACATAGGTGGGGCAGGTGGCGGTGCAGAAGCCGTAATGGACGCAGGTCTTCAGGATGCCGTCGGCTTCGGCGATGTCGGGCCGCGCCAGCTGGTCCCGGGTGAAGGCGGTCTGCAAGGTGGCCCCCTCCCCATCTCGCCGATCCCGAGTTGTGGCGCAGGATTGTGGCGAGACGCGGTCCGCTACGCCACCGGGTTCCGCACCGTTCTCAGGCGCTGGGCGTAGACGTTGATCACCAGCGCCGCCAGCAGGATCAGGCCGCGGATCAGGATCTTCAGGAAGCTGTCGATGTCGACGTGGTCTAGGCCGTTGTTCAGCACGCCCAGGATCAGCACGCCGATGATGGTGTTGCCGATGCCGCCGCGCCCGCCGAACAGGCTGGTGCCGCCGACCACCACCGCGGCGATGGCGTCGAGCAGGAAGGTATCGAACTCATTCTGCTGGGCGCTGCCGAAATAGGCGACGCCGAGCATGCCGGCGAGGCCCGAGCACACCGCCGAGATCACCAGCACCGCGCCGATGACGACCCGGACGTTGACGCCGGAGAACTCGGCGGCCTCGCGATTGCCGCCGACCATGTAGACGTAGCGGCCGAAGCGCGTATAGGTCAGCACCAGATGCGCGACCAGCAGCGTGATTCCGGCCACGATCACGATCCAGGGAACGCCGCCGATCGACCCCGAGCCCAGGGTGACGAGGATCGGCGGCACGGCATAGGCGATCTGGCCGCGCACCAGCATGGCGCAGATGCCGGCGCCGATCTGCATCATCGCCAGCGTCATGATGAAGGACGGGATGCCGATCCGGGTCACGCCGAAGGCGTTGATCAGGCCCAGCGCCGCGCAGCTGGCCAGCGCCACCAGGATCGCGGCCCAGCCCGGCAGCGGCACATTGGCGATGTTCACATAGGATTCCTGCACCGTCAGGAAGGCGACGACGATGCCGGCGGCATTGGCGATGGCGGCGACCGACAGGTCGATCTCGGCGCACAGGATGACGAAGGTCAGGCCGACGGCGATGATCGCGGTGACCGACACCTGGTTCAGGATGTTGCTGAAATTGTCGACCGTCAGGAAGGACGGGCTGGCGACGCCGAAGAACACCAGCAGGGCGATCAGCGTGATGAAGGGCGCGATGTTGCGCAACTGGCTGCCCAGCATGGCGCCGAGCCGGGCGCCGGCGCTGCGGGTCGGTTTGATCTGCGCGTCCATCTGGTTTCCGCCCCCTGTCACGCCGCCTCGAGCAGGCGGTCCTTGCTGACCGTGCCGTCGGCGAATTCACGGGCGATCTGGCCCTTGCGCATCACCAGGATGCGGTCGGCCAGCGCCAGCACCGTCTCCGGCTCGGCCGAGACCACCACGACGCCGATGCCCTGGTCGCGCAGGCCGCGGACGATGCCGACGACATCCTCCTTGGCGCCGACATCCATGCCGCGGGTCGGCTCGCTCAGGATCAGCACGCGCGGCGGGTAGGTCAGCCACTTGGCCAGCGCCACCTTCTGCTGGTTGCCGCCGGACAGGGCGCCGAGCTCGGCATCGACATGCGGGGTGCGGATGCGCAGCGTTTCGACATGCTTGCGGGCGATGCCGCGCTCGGATTCCGGCTTCAGCAGCCAGCGCGAGATCCGGTCGAGGATGGCGATCGAGACGTTCTTGTAGATCGGCTCGTGGTGGAACAGCATCGCCCGCCGGCTCTCGGGCACGAAGGCGATGCCGGCGCGGCGCGCTTTGGCGGTGCTGGACAGCCGCGCCGGGCGCCCGGCGACCGAGATCCGGCCGCTGTCGGACGGCAGCTTGCCGAACAGGGTGCGCGCCAGCTCGAGCTGGCCGCAGCCCATGAAGCCGTAGATGCCCAGCACCTCGCCGGCCCGTACCTCGAGCGAGATGTCGCGGTAGCGGCCGGCCAGCGACAGCCCGTCGACCGACAGCGCCACCGGATGGCCGGGTTTCGGGTCGAGCCGGAACTCGCCGGTATAGCTCTCCCCCAGCTCGTCATGGCCGCTGCCGATCATGCGATCGATCAGCATCGTCTTGCTCGTCTCGGCCGCCGCTCCGCTCATGACGCGCTGGCCGTTGCGGAACACCGTCACCGAATCGGAGATCCGCAGGATGTCGTCGAGGAAATGCGAGATGAAGACGAAGCTGCGGCCCTCGTCGCGCAGCCGCCGCAGCACCCCGAACAGCCGCTCGATCTCCGGCGGCGACAGGGCGGAGGTCGGCTCGTCCAGGATGATGATGCGGGCGCCGGAGAACAGCACCCGGGCGATCTCGATCAGCTGCTGCAGCCCGATCGGCAGCGCGCCGGCCGGGGTGCGCGGGTCGAGATCGATGCCGAGGCGGCGCAGCTGCTCCTCCGCCGCGCGCCGCATGCCGGCCCAGTCGACCAGGCCGAGCCGGGTCAGCGGCTGCGCGCCGAGGAACACGTTCTCGGCCACGCTGAGGTCCGGCACGATGCTCAGCTCCTGATGCACCATGCCGACGCCGGCCGCCAGCGCGTCGCGGGCCGAGCGGAACCGCACGTCATGGCCGTCGATCCGCATCCGGCCCTCATACCCGGAATGCACGCCGGCGATGATCTTCATCAGGGTCGACTTGCCGGCGCCGTTCTCGCCGACCAGGCCATGGATCTCGCCGGCCTTGAGCACGAAGTCGACATCCCGAAGGGCGCGGACGCCGCCGAACGCCTTCGAGATGCCGCTGAGCTCGAGCACAGGGGTCTGGGTCATCGTCCGGGTCTGTCTGCTTTCAGCCACCCGCCGTCATTGCGAGGAGGCGAAGCCGACGAAGCAATCCAGGGGCTGGATCGTGGGGCCTCTGGATTGCTTCGCTGCGCTCGCAATGACGGTACGGGGTACTTCGGAACCATCTGTCCTGCCGCGGGCCGCGATCAGATCAGGAAGTGATCCTGCATCCACTGCATCCCGGCCGCGTTCGCCTTGGTCACGACCGGACCGTCGGTGACCACGGATTTCGGGATGCCGCCCTCCCCGCTCTTCTCGCCGGCGGTCACGGCCGCGACCCCGGCGATCACCGCGCCGCCATGGATGCGGCAGGACGGGTTGCGCACCGTCGCGAACATGCGGCCTTCCGCCACCGCCTGGATCGCCGGCGGCATGGCGTCGACGCCGCCGATCAGGATGTCGGTCCGGTTGCGGGCCTTCATCACGTTGTAGGCGGCCAGCGCCATGTCGTCATTGTGGAAGAAGGCGGCGCTGATCTTCGGATACTTGGTCAGGTGGGTTTCCCAGATGCGCGCCGTCTTCGACACGTCCCAGTCGGCCGGGTCGGTGTTCAGCACCTCGATCTTCGGGAACTGCTTGACCACCGATTCGAAGCCGCGGGCCCGGCCCTGCGCCCCGGTGTGCCCGAGCGCGCCCTGGGTCATGATGATGGTGCCCTCGCCGCCGATGGCGTTGCACAGCGCCTGGGTCACGGCCCCGCCCATGAACTCGTTGTCCGGGGCCAGGAAGGAATGGACGTTGAGCTGGTCCAGCGGCGCGATCAGCGTGTCCATGTCGATCACCGGGGTGCCGGCGTCGATCATCTTCTGCACCGGCTGGGTCAGGGTGCCGATGCCGAAGGCCTGGATCGCCACGAAATCCCACTTCTGGGAGGCCATGTTGTCGATCGCGGTGCGCTGTTTCGGCGCCGCCAGCTCGCCGTCGAACCAGGTGATCTCGACGTTGAACAGCTTGCCCCAGTATTCCGCCGCCTGCTTGCCCTGGGCGCACCAGGTGGCCTGCAGCCCGGCGTTGGAAAAGGCGGCCTTCAGCGGCTTTTCGGACCGGCCGGCAGCTTCCGCCGCCTGGGCCGCCATCTTGAAATCCAGCCCGCCGAGCGCGGCTGCCGCGCCGGCCGTGGCCGCAGCGGCCATGATGAAATCACGCCGGCTGCGATGCTCGCGATCGCCCATGAACGTCCTCCCAAAATCGTGCTGTCGAAACACAGTCACCAGGGGCTTCTTCCGAGCCCCGGCGAAACTCTGGCAGCGGTCGGGAGGCGACGCAACGGCTATTTGTCAGACAGATGGAGCCCGCACCTTGCTCTGCCCGACGCGGGCCGCGAGGACGGAGAAGGCCGGCGCCGGCTCCTCGGCCGCGGCCCGGTTGGCCATGCGGAGATAGCGCAGCGGGAAGCAGATCGCCTCGACATTGGCGGCGCTGACCTCGGCCGGGCGCCGGACATCGGCAACCAGGCCGGCCTCCGCCTTCGCCAGCGCCTGGTCGATCTCGTCCAGGCTGAGCAGCCCCTTGTCGCGCAGCGCCGTCATCAGCCCGGTCAGGGCGGCGTAGACACCTTCGAGTTGGAGATTGGCGGTGTTCATCTGGCACTCCGGGCTGGACGACGATGCCCCGATCATAGCGCGAGATAGCGCTCCCGTATGCCCTCGGCTGTGGCGAGCTCGGCGCTGCTGCCGCTCCACGCCACCCGCCCCTTCTCGATCACGGCGTGGCGCTGGGCCAGGCGCAGCAGGGCGTCGAGCGTCTTGTCGACGATCAGGATCGACTGGCCCTCGCCCTTCAGCCGGTCGAGGCAGCTCCAGATCTCGGCCCGGATCAAGGGCGCCAGCCCCTCGGTCGCCTCGTCCAGCACCAAGAGCTTCGGGTTGGTCATCAGCGCCCGGCCGATCGCCAGCATCTGCTGCTCGCCGCCGGAGAGCTGGCTGCCGCGGTGCCGCCGCCGCTCCGCCAGCCGCGGAAAGACGGCGTAGACCCGGTCGAGATTCCAGGGCGCAGCGCGGCCGAACCGGTCCGCGGCGGTGGCGACCAGGTTTTCCTCGACCGTCAGGGTCGGGAAGATCTGCCGGCCCTCCGGCACCAGCCCGATGCCGGCCTGGGCGATGCGGTAGGGCGGCAGGCCGGTGATGTCGGACCCGTCGAAGCGGATGCGACCGGCGCCGGGGCGCAGCAGGCCCAGCAGGCTGCGGATGGTCGTGGTCTTGCCCATGCCGTTGCGGCCGAGCAGGGTCGCGATCTCCCCCGCCGCCACGGTCAGGGAGACGCCGAACAGCACCTGGGCGCCGCCATAGCCGGCCTCCAGCCCCTCGATCTCCAGGAGCGCGGTCACGCCGCCTCCTCGCCGAGATAGGCGGCGCGGACCTCCGGGCTGGCCCGG